>JAOPVD010000290.1 GCA_025966295.1 Frankiales bacterium
GGGGAGCACGCCACCAAGGCCGGCGCCAAGCGGCTGCTGCTGACCCACCTGATGCCGTTCCACGACCCGCAGGCGATGCTCGCCGAGGCCAAGGAGACCTTCGACGGCCACCTGGAGCTGGTGCACGCGGGGACCACCTACCCGGTCTGACTAGCCTCTGCACCATGACGCGTGAGGACGGCAGGACCGCAGACCAGCTCCGCCAGGTGACGATGACCCGTCGCTGGCTGGACCACGCCGAGGGCTCGTGCCTCGTCGAGTTCGGGAAGACCCGGGTGCTCGTGGCGGTGTCCGCCACCCCGGGCGTCCCGCGCTGGCGCAAGGGCTCCGGGCTGGGCTGGATCACCGCCGAGTACGCCATGCTGCCGCGCGCCACCCACACCCGCTCCGACCGGGAGTCGGTGAAGGGCCGCCTGGGCGGCCGCACCCACGAGATCAGCCGCCTGGTCGGGCGCTCGCTGCGGTCGGCGGTCGACCTGTCGCTGCTCGGCGAGAACACCCTGGCGGTCGACTGCGACGTGCTGCAGGCCGACGGCGGCACCCGGACCGCTGCCATCACCGGCGCGTACGTCGCCCTCGCCGACGCCTGCGCCTTCCTGGGCCGGGAGCAGGCCCTGGTGCGCACCGTCTCGGCGGTGTCGGTCGGCATCGTCGACGGCGAGCCGCTGCTCGACCTGGCCTACACCGAGGACGTGCGAGCCGAGACCGACATGAACATCGTGGCCACCGGCGACGGCGACCTCATCGAGGTGCAGGGCACCGCCGAGGGCCAGCCGTTCTCCCGCAAGGAGCTCGACGCCCTGCTCGACCTGGGGCTGGCGGGCTGCCGGTCGCTCACCGACCTGCAGGCCGCGGTCCTGGCGCAGCCCCTGTGAAGGTGGTCCTCGCGACCAAGAACCTCGGCAAGGTGGCCGAGCTCGGTCGCATCCTGGCGCCGTACGGCGTCGATCTGGTGCCGGCGTCCTACCAGCCCGGCCCGGAGACGGGCGCGAGCTTCGCCGAGAACGCCCTGGCCAAGGCGGTCGAGGGCGTGCGGGAGACCGGGCTGCCCGCCCTCGCCGACGACAGCGGTCTGACGGTCGACGCCCTGAACGGGATGCCCGGCATCCTGTCGGCGCGCTGGGCCGGGGCGCACGGTGACGACCGGGCCAACCTGGAGCTGGTGCTCGGCCAGCTCACCGACGTGCCCGACGCCCGGCTGGGCGCGGCGTTCGTCTGCGCCGCCGCCTACGCGCTGCCGGACGGCCGCTCGCAGGTGGTGCTCGGCGAGCTGCGCGGCACGCTGGTCCGGGCACCGCGCGGCAGCAACGGCTTCGGCTACGACCCCATCTTCGTGCCGGACGGCTACGCCCTGACCTCGGCGGAGCTGTCGCCCGAGGACAAGGACGCGATCAGCCACCGCGGCCAGGCCTTCCGGGCCCTCGGGCCGCTGCTCGCTGCCGCGCTCACGACCGAGCCGTAGTGCGCACCGGGGGACTCGAACCCCCAAGCCCTCACGGGCGGCACGCCCTAAACGTGCTGCGGTTGCCGATTTCGCCAGGCGCGCTGGACGCCCGATGCTATGCCAGGGCCACCGCCCCGCTACAGCCCGTGGTCCTTGAGGAGCTTGGCGACGTGACCGGTGGCCTTGACGCCGTACGACGCGTGCTCGACGGTGCCGTTCTCGTCGAGCAGGAAGGTCGACCGGATCACCCCGGTGACGGTCTTGCCGTAGAGCTGCTTCTCACCGAAGGCGCCGTACGCGGTGAGGGTCGCCTTGGTGACGTCGGACAGCAGCGGGAAGGTCAGCGCCTCGGCGGCGCGGAACTTCGCGAGCTTCTCCGGCTTGTCGGGGGACAGGCCGACCACGGCGTAGCCGGCGTCGACGAAGCGCTGCAGGTTGTCCCGGAAGTCGCAGGCCTGCTTGGTGCAGCCGGGCGTCATCGCGGCCGGGTAGACGTACAGCACGACCTTCTTGCCCTTGAGGTCGGCCAGCGCGACGGTGCTGCCGTCGGCGTCGGGGAGCGCGAACGCGGGGGCCTGGTCGCCGGGGGACAGGCGGGGGGTCTGAGCCATGTCGGCAGTCTCTCCTAGACGGCCGCGGGGGCGGTAGCCGGGACGTCGACGTGGTCGTCCATGCCGGCGGTACGGCGCAGCTGTCGGCCGCCGGTGACGGCCAGCACGAGGACGAACACCGCGGCGTTGACGAGCACGATGGTGGTGCCGGACGGGATGTTGAGGTCGTAGGAGGCGTACATCCCGACGCCGCCGCAGACCGCTCCGAGCAGCGAGGAGATCCAGAGCATCCGGCTGAACGAGTCGGTGAGCATGCGGGCCACGACCGCCGGGATGACCAGGGTCGCGGCGACCAGCGTGACGCCGATGATGGTCAGCGTCGCGAGCACCGACAGCGACAGGATCGCCATCAGCAGCGCGTCCATCCGCTTGACGTTGACGCCGGAGACGTCGGCCACCTCGGGGTCGAAGGTGGCGAACAGGAAGCGCCGGTACAGCACCGTGAACACCGTGACGGACAGCACCAGCGCGACCGCGAGCAGCACCAGGTCGGAGGTCTGAACGCCGAGGATGCTGCCGAACAGTGCCGCGTCGAAGCTCTTGCCCTTGTTGCCGAACTTGGTCAGCAGCGCCACCCCGAGCGCGAAGGACGCGGTGGTGATGACCCCGATCGCGGCGTCCGCGCCGATCTTGCGGCGCCGGGTGACGCCGTTGATGGCGAGTGCGGAGGCGAGCCCCCAGATGCCGGCGCCCAGCAGCACGTTGACGCCGAACAGCGGCGCGGCCGCGAAGCCGCCGAAGATGGCGTGCGAGAGCCCGTGGCCGATGTAGCTCATCCCGCGCAGCGTGATGAAGACGCCGATGAGGCCGCACAGCGCGCCGGCCATCACGGCCGCCGCCATGCCGTGCTGGAAGAAGGCGTACTGGAACGGGTGCAGGAAGCCGTCCATCAGGCCGCCCCGAGGGCTCCGGCGTCCACCACGACCGGCATGCCGAGGTGCATCAGCACCTCCATGCGGGCACCGAAGACCCGCTCCAGCACGTCGGGGACGATGACCTCGCGCGGGGTGCCGGCCGCGATGACGCGCTGCTGCAGCGCCACCAGGTGCGGCAGGTGCGAGGCCATGCCGTTCAGGTCGTGGGTGGTGAGGACGATGGCCAGGCCGTCCTCGTTGAGGTCGCCGAGCAGGTGCAGTACCTCGTGCCGGGTGGCCACGTCGACGCCGGACGTCGGCTCGTCCATCAGCAGCAGCTGCGGGCGGCGTACCAGCGCGCGGGCGATGAACATCCGCTGCTGCTGGCCGCCGGACAGCTCGCGGATGTGCCGCCGGCCGAGCTCGGCGATGCCGAGCCGCTCGAGCACCTGCCCGACGTCGGCCTTCTCCTCCCGGGTCGCGAACGGCGAGAGCCGCTTGGTGGCACGCGACATCAGCACGCACTCGGCCACCGTGACCGGGAAGTTCCAGTTGACCGTCTCGAGCTGCGGCACGTAGCTGACCGCCGTGCCGCTGCTGCGGGTGACGGTGCCGTGCTGCGGCTTCACCGTGCCGAGCAGCACCTTGAGCAGCGAGGTCTTGCCGGACCCGGACGGCCCGACGATGCCGGTGAACTGGCCCGGCTGGACCGTGAACGTGACGTCCCGGAGCGCCGGCGCACCGCCGTACCCGAAGGTGACTCCCCGGACGTCGACGAGGCTCATTGCGGGTAGGCCGCCTTGTCGGGAGCGACATCGCTGGTGTCGAGGGCGTCGAGGGCGGTGGTGGTGCCGCCGAGCCCCTTGATCATGGTGACGTAGTCGTAGCGCATCAGGCCGAGCCAGGAGTGCTCCTTCTCGCCCGGCTTGCCCGGCAGGTCGTCGTCGCGCAGCGTGTCCTCGTAGCGGGCGCCGGCCTCCTTGCCGATCTGCTCGAGGATCTTCGAGGGGAACACCTCGGAGCCGAAGATGACGGGCACCTTCTGCTTGCGGATCTGGTCGATGAGGGCCGCCACGTCCTTCGGTGTCGGGTCCTCGAAGTTGGACGGCTGCACGGCGCCGATGATGGTCCAGCCGTAGTCCCGGCCGAAGTAGGCGTAGGCGTCGTGGTAGGTGAGCAGCTGCTTGTTGCCCGCCGGGATGGTGGCCTGGTCCGCCTTCAGCGCGTCGGACAGCTCGGTGGCCTTCTTACCGAAGGCGACCCGGTTCGCCTCGTAGTAGTCCTTGTTGGCCGGGTCGCGCCGGCTCAGCGTGGCGGCGACCTGGTCGGCGTACTTGATCGCGAACAGCGGGTCGGTCCACAGGTGCGGGTTGGGCTTGCCGTCCGCCTTGGGGAAGGAGAAGTCGTAGATGTAGTCCTTCTCCGGCAGCACCAGGTTGCCGAGCGCGACGACCTGGGCGTCCTTCTTCTTGTGCTGGTCGGCGAGCTCGGCGGTCGGGTCCTCGAGCTTGAGGCCGTTGACGAACACCACGTCGGCCCGCGACAGCACCTCGGCGATCTGCGGCGGCGGCTCGTAGGTGTGGCTGTTGGTGCCCTCCGGCACGATCCCGTGCAGCTCGATCCGGTCGCCGCCGATGTTGGCCACGATCGAGGTGATCGGCGCCACCGTGCTGGCCACCACCAGCCGGCCGTCGCTGGGCCGGTCCGAGGCGCCCGAGGACCCGCACGCGGCGGTGAGCGCGGCGGCGGCGAGGGCGAGCGGCAGGAGACGGTTCAAGGTCACGCTTCGGACGCTACCGCCGCTCAAACGCTCTTGCAAACGATGTGCAATAGCGCGCCATCCTCCGCCGATCATGGAGCTGTTGCCCGGGCGTCACGCTCAGCGGGTGCGCACAAGTTCCATGATCGGCGGGGAGCTGGGGGTCAGGGGCCCCGGCGGGCCAGGGTGAGGGAGAAGTCGGCGGCGTCGTCGGTCCAGACCGCTTCGACGGCGAACCCGGCGGCCGCGAGCTCAGCGGCGAGCGCGTCGACGCGGAACTTCGCGCTCGTCTCGGTGAGGATCTCCTCGCCGCGGGCGAGCCGCCACTGGAGGCCCAGGCGGCGCAGCGGGACCGTCAGGTCGCGACGGGCCCGCAGCCGCATCTCGATCCGGTCCAGCCGGGTGTCGTAGCGGGCGACGTGGTCGAAGTCGTCCGGGTCCAGGTCGGCGTCCAGCTCGCGGGCGAGCACCGCCAGGACGTTCTTGTTGAAGGCCGCCGTCACCCCCGCAGCGTCGTCGTAGGCCTGCACCAGGCGGTCGGTGTCCTTGACCAGGTCGGCGCCGAGCAGGAACCGGTCGCCCGGGTCGGTGGCCCGGTGCAGCCGCGCGAGGAACGCCGCCCGCGGCCCCGGCGTGAGGTTGCCGATGGTGCTGCCGAGGAAGGCCACCAGCCGGTCACCGGGCGTGCCCGGCAGTGGCCCCAGCTCGTCGTCGAAGTCGGCAACGATGCCGCGCACCGTGACGGTCGGGAAGTCGGCGGTGATCCGCACCGCCGCCTCCCGCAGCGGTTCCTCGGCGACGTCGAGCGGCACGAACAGCAGCGGCCGGCCGTCGCGGGTCAGCGCCTGCAGCAGCAGCCGGGTCTTGCGGGAGTACCCGGCGCCGAGCTCCACCAGGGTGCCCACCGCGGGCAGCTCCGGCGCGTGTGCCTCCAGGATCGCGTGCTCGGTGCGCGTCGGGTAGTACTCCGGCAGCTCGGTGATCTGGTCGAACAGCTGGCTGCCCTTCTCGTCGTAGAACCACTTCGGCGGGATCGTCACCGGCGACAGGGCCAGGCCGGCCCGGACGTCCGCCGCGAGGCGGCCCGGGTCCGGTGCGGTCCGGACCTCGACCGCCCAGTCGCTCACGAGCGGGCCAGCCGCAGGCCGGAGAAGGCCCAGCGGGCGGGCGCCGGGAAGAAGTTGCGGTACGTGGTGCGCTCGTGCCCCGGCGGCGTCGCGCAGGACGCGCCGCGCAGCACGTGCTGGTCGCACATGAACTTGCCGTTGTACTCACCCACCGCGCCGGCCGCCGGAGCGAAGCCGGGATAGGGCAGGTAGGCCGACGCCGTCCACTCCCAGACGTCGCCGACCATGTGGTCACCGGCCAGCCCCGGGTGCAGCCGGGCCAGGTCGAGCAGCTCGCCGCGCCGGTGCGCGACCGGGCCGGCGGCCACCTCCCACTCGTGCTCGGTGGGCAGTCGGGCACCGGCCCAGCGGGCGTAGGCGTCCGCCTCGTAGAACGACACGTGCACGACCGGCTCGCCGCGGCGCAGGTCCCGGACGCCCGCGGTGGTGAAGGCCTTCCAGCTGCCGTCGACGTCCCACCAGTAGTCGGGGGAGCGCCAGCCCTCCCGCTGTACGGCGTACCAGCCGTCGGACAGCCACAGGTCGGGCCGGCGGTAACCGCCGTCGGCCATGAAGGCCAGCCAGTCCTCCACCGTGACGGCCCGGCTGGCGATCTCGAAGTCCTCGAGGAAGAACCGGTGCCGTGGGCCCTCGTTGTCGAACGCGAAGCCGTCGCCGTCGTGGCCGACCTCGTGCAGGCCGCCCTCGACCGCCCGCCAGTGCAGGGGGGCCGAGGCGACGTCGGCCTCCACGGGCCGGTCGATGAGCGCCGGCCCGAAGGCGTGCCGGGACAGCAGGTGCTTGGCGTCCATCACCAGCAGCTCCTGGTGCTGCTGCTCGTGGTTGACGCCCAGCTCGACCAGCGTCAGCACCGCCTCGGCCGGGCTCATCGCGAGCAGCGCCGCGACGGCTGCGTCGACATGCCGGCGGTAGCGGCCCACCTCGGCGACGCCCGGCCGGGTCACCAGCCCGCGCTCCGGCCGCGGGTGGCGCGGGCCGACCGCCTCGTAGTAGCTGTTGAACAGGTAGCGGAACGACGCGTCGTACGGGTCGTAGTCCCGGTCGCCGAGCACGAACTCCTCGTAGAACCACGTCGTGTGGGCGCGGTGCCACTTGGTCGGCGACGTATCCGGCATCGACTGGGCCGTCTGGTCCTCCGCCGACAGCAGTCCGGCGAGCTGTTCGGTGACCCCGCGCGAGGCGGTGAACCGGTCCGTGAGGTTGTTCAAGGCGACCGCGGCCATGGGGGGCTCCCGTCTGGGGGGACGTCAGAGCCACCCTGCCCCGTCCGGCCGGCATTCTCCCGTCAGGCGGGTGACGGATTACCGACAACAAGCTGCTCGCCCACCGGCACCGGGACCTCCAGTACGTTCCCCGCCGGCGCCAGCGGGCAGCTCCACGCCGGGTCGTAGGCGCAGCTCGGGTGGTAGAGGAAGTTCAGGTCGACCACCACGCCGGCGTCCGAGGACCCCAGGTCGGCGCCCTTGGCGGTGTCCAGCAGGTACCGGCCGGCGCCGTACGAGGTCGTCCCGGCGGTGGCGTCCCGGACCGGCACGAACAGCCCGCCGGAGTACCCGGTCAGCCACCACGCGTCGAGCGGCCCCCAGGGCGTCCGCAGCACGCCGACCCGCTCCATCGCGACGTCGCCCTCGAGCACCCGGCGGGCGGGCGCGGCCGGCTCCAGCGGGACGACCGCCCGCCAGGCCGGGTCGTACGGCGCCACCGGCAGCCCCGTCGCCCGTCGGGGGTCGTCGGCGGCCAGCGGGGACTGCGGCGACGTGCGGAACAGCGCCTCCCGGCCGGCCCGCCACCGCGCGTGCCCCTCGGCCGGGTCCAGGCCGCGGACCGCGGCGTAGAGCTCGGCGACGGTCCGCCGCCAGGCCAGCAGGTCGAGCATCAGCCGTGGGGCAGCTGGTCGAGCAGCCGCAGCCACACCTCGCTCATCGTGGGGTAGCTCGGGACGGCGTGCCAGAGCCGTTGCAGCGGTACCTCCCCGACGATCGCGACGGTTGCTGCGTGCACCATCTCGGTCACCCCAGGTCCCAGGAACGTCGCGCCGACCAGTCGGTCGCCGGCCACCACCAGCTGCGCCCAGCCGGGGTTGTCGTCGGCGTACAGCGACCCGCCGGCGGTGCTGCCGACGTCGTAGCTGACGGTCCGGACGTCCAGCCCGGCCTTGCGGGCCGCCGCCTCGGTGAGGCCGACCGCGGTGAGCGGCGGGTCGGAGAACACCGCCTGCGGGACGACCCGGTGGTCGGCGGTGGCCGCGTGCTGGCTCCAGGCACCGCCGAGCGGCCGGCCCTGCGCCCGGGCGGCGATGACGGTGCCGGCGACCCTGGCCTGGTACTTGCCCATGTGCGTCAGCAGCGCCCGGTGGTTGACGTCACCGGCGGCGTACAGCCAGTCGGTGCCCTCGACGCGCAGGGTGTCGTCGACCGTCAGCCAGCTGCCCGGCTCGAGGCCGACCGTCTCCAGCCCGAGGTCGTCGGTGCGCGGCTGGCGCCCGACCGCGAGCAGCACCTCGTCGGCCTCCAGGGTGCTGCCGTCGTCGAGGGTGAGGGTGACGGCCGTGTCGCGCACCACCTTGGTGACCGACACCTGGGTCCGGACCTCCACGCCGCGGTCCCGCAGGGCCTGCATGATCCGGGTGCCCGCCTCCGGCTCGTTGCCCGCCAGCACCCGCTCCGACCGCTCGAGCAGCGTCACCTGCGACCCCAGCGCCTGCCAGGCGAAGGCCATCTCCACCCCGACCACCCCGCCGCCCATCACGGCCAGCCGGGCGGGCACCTCCGACGAGCTGGTCGCCTCCCGCGACGTCCAGGGGCGGCTGTCCGCCAGCCCGGCGACCGGCGGGACGGCCGCCCGGGTGCCGGTGCACAGCACGACCGCGTGCCGTGCCGTCAGGGTGACGCCGCCGACCTCGACCGTCTTCACGCCGGTGAGCCGGCCGGCGCCGCGGGCCAGCGCGATCCCGGCGCTCTCGGCCCACCGCACCTGGCCGGCGTCGTCCCAGCCGCTGGTGAAGGAGTCGCGGCGGGCGAACACGGCGGGGACGTCCAGCGGGCCGGTGACCGCCTCCCGGGCGCCGCCGACGCGCTGGGCGTCGGACAGCGCCTCGATCGGGCGCAGCAGCGCCTTGCTCGGCATGCACGCCCAGTACGAGCACTCACCGCCGACCAGCTCCGCCTCCACGAGCACCGCGCTCAGCCCGCCGCGGACGGCGTAGTCCGCGACGTTCTCCCCGGTCGGTCCGGCGCCGACCACGATCACGTCGTACGTGGTGGTGGGCAGGTCCTGCGGCTGGTGGTCGTGCCGGGGGCGGATCGCGGGCACGGGTGTCTCCTCGCGCGTGACGGGCAGAGCCTCGTCATGACCCAACCACAGGAGGACCGGACCGGCAGGTGAGGCCGGACGAGCCCCGTCTGCTCGTCGAGGACCACGCCGTCCTCGGCGACACCCACACCATGGCGCTGGTCGGTCGCGACGGCTCGATCGACTGGCTGTGCCTGCCGCGGTTCGACTCGCCGGCGTCGTTCGCGGCGCTGCTCGGCGACGAGCGCAACGGCCGCTGGCAGGTGTGTCCGCGCGGGCTCGCCAGGGGGGTGGTCAGGCGCACCAGCCGGCGCTACCGGAAGGGGACGCTGGTCCTGGAGACGGACTGGGAGACCGCGACCGGCGCCGTCCGGCTCATCGACGCGATGCCGGTCCGGGACGCGCACGCGGACGTCGTGCGCCGGGTCGAGGGCATCGCCGGCGAGGTCGAGATGGCGATGCGCTTCACGGTCCGCTTCGGCTACGGCCTCGCGGTGCCGTGGGTCCGTCGGACCCATGACGGGGACGGCCGCGAGGCGCTGCTGGCGGTGGCCGGGCCGGATGCCCTGGTGCTGCGCGGCTCGCTGCTGCCGCAGGTCGACCGCGGCTCGCGCAGCCACGCCCACCACGCGCACTTCACGGTCCGCGCGGGGGAGGCCGTCGACTTCTCGCTGATGTGGTTCCCCTCGCACGAGCCGATGCCGCCGTTCCAGGAGGTGGGTCCGGGCATCGAGGACACCGCCCGGTTCTGGACCGGCTGGTGCGACCGCTCGACGTACGACGGGCCGTGGGCGGACGCGGTCGAGCGCTCGCTGCTGACCCTGAAGGCCATGACCTACCAGCCGACCGGCGGCATCGTGGCGGCCCCGACCACCTCGCTGCCGGAGCAGCTCGGCGGCCCGCGCAACTGGGACTACCGCCTGTGCTGGCTGCGGGACGCCACCCTCGTCCTGCTGGCGCTGCTGTCAGCCGGCTACGACGAGGAAGCAACCGGCTGGTGCGACTGGCTGCTGCGGGCGGTGGCCGGCTCGCCGGAGCAGCTCCAGATCGTCTACGGCCTCGCCGGGGAGCGGCTGTTGCCGGAGATCGAGCTGTCGCACCTGCCCGGCTACGAGGGCAGCGCACCGGTCCGGATCGGCAACGCCGCGTCCGAGCAGTTCCAGCTCGACGTGTACGGCGAGGTCGTCTCGGCGCTGCACGCGGCCCGGGACGCGGGTCTCGTCGACGACCGGCTCGCCTGGCCGGTGCAGCGGGCCATCATGCGGCAGCTCGTGGAGGTGATGCACGACCCCGACTACGGCCTGTGGGAGGTCCGGACCGCCCCGCGGCACTTCACCCACTCGCGGGTGATGGTCTGGGTGGCCTTCGACCGCGCCGTCCGGGACGCCGAGACCTACGGGTTGGACTGCGAGCTCGAGCTCTGGCAGGAGCTGCGGGACAAGGTGCGCGCCGAGGTGCTGGAGAAGGGCTGGAACGAGCAGGTGCAGGCCTTCACGCAGGCCTACGGCAGCAGCACCCTGGACGCGGCGGTGCTCGTCATGGCGGCGGTCGGCTTCCTGCCCGGGGACGACCCGCGGTTCGTCGCGACCGTCGACGCGATCTGCGCGCGGCTCAAGAGCGGCTGCCTGGTCGCGCGGTACGAGAGCAGCGAGCAGGCCGACGGCCTGCCGCCGGGCGAGGGCGCCTTCCTGGCCTGCTCGTTCTGGCTCGTCACGGCGCTCGCTCTCGGCGGCCGGTGGGACGAGGCGACGGCGCTGTTCGAGCAGCTGCTGGCGCTCTGCAACGACGTCGGCCTGCTGGCGGAGGAGCACGACGGGAGGCGGATGCTGGGGAACTTCCCGCAGGCGTTCAGCCACCTCGCGCTGGTCGACGCGGCGACGACGCTGGCGCGGTCCGGAGGTTCGGCACCCTCGGCTGGGGGGCACGGCAGTTCTGGGGGATGATCGACGCAGGACGCACGCACGAGGACAGGAGCGACCGGGTGGCTCACACCGACGGCAGCGACAAGACACCGCCTCCGGCCAAGGCGATACGGCCGCGGGCGAAGACGGCAGCGCAGCAACGGGCAGACCGCGAGCAGGAGGCCGAGGCCTCCACGCCCGACGAGCTGGCCCAGGACATCGAGCAGACCCGGGAGGACCTGGCCGAGACGCTCGACGCGATCGCCGACAAGGTCAGTCCCAAGCGGGTGGTCAAGCGCACCACCAAGAAGGTGGCCGCCTCCGTCAAGGAGACCGCCGGCGCGGCCAAGGAGAAGGCCGTCGAGGCCAAGGAGACGGTCGTGGAGAAGGCCGCCGAGGCCAAGGAGACCGTGGCGGCCAAGACGCCGCCCAAGAAGGCCGCGGTCCAGGCGGTCCCACCGGCGTCCGAGCGCCCCTGGTCGCCGGCGCCCGAGCCGTCGCTGGCGCTCGCGCCCACCACCAGCGTCGCCCAGCCGTCGCAGCCCGGCGTGCCGGTCAAGAAGGAGCACGTCGTTGCGGGGGCCGCGGTGCTCGGCCTGCTGCTGCTCCGCCGGCGCCGGCGCCGGCGCCTCAGGAAGGCCTGAGCCGGCCTACTTGACGAGTTCGTCGAGGAACGTCTGGGTGCAGGCGTCCTGAGCCGCGGTGCTGGTGGCCCGGTCCTGACAGTCCTGAAAGCGCTGCCCGGCGGGCGAGGTGAAGGCGAGGATCCCCGCCGTCCAGAACGCGATGCCGATCAGCAGTCCGGCGATGCCGGTGAGGAGCCCGGCCAGCGCCACGCCGCCGTTGGTGGCCTGCCCGCGCTTGGCGCGGCTGCGACCGATGGCGCCGAAGACGATGGCCAGGATCGCCGGGATGACGAACATGAACAGCGGGAAGATCGACACGATGCCGAGCACGAGCGCGGCCACACCCAGGCCGTTGCTCGGCCGGCCGCCGTCCGGGGTGCCCCACGCCGGTGCGCCGTACGGCGGCTGTGACGGCGTGCCGTACGGCGGCGGGGGCGGCCCGGGCTGGCCGTAGGGCGGCGGGGCGCCGTACGGCGGCGGAGGCGGCTGGTGGTTCGGTCCGGGCGCGGCGAACGGGTCGGGCGGGGTGGTCATGCCCTCAGTCTGGCGCACCGCTCCGCGCGGGCGCCGGTTGTGGTGGACTGGTCGCCGTGAAGTCCGCTCGTCGTCGCTGGGCCGCGGGCGTCCTGCTCGTCACGGTCGGCTGGTTCGCCAGCCCGCACGCCGTTCCGGTCTACGACGGCGTCGGTGCGCCGGACGAGCCCTACCGGTACGTCGCGCCGCCGGCGGGGGCGACCCGCACCGCCGCCGCCACGACCGCCGTCGGGCGAAGCCCGGTCAAGGACGGCCGGTCCGCCATCGGCCTCAGCGTGCTGACCGCCGAGATGGGCCCGCAGTTCTCGTTGTTCCTCCCGCCCAAGGGCCTGGCCGCGACCGGCAGCACGGTCACGGTGCAGGCGGTCCCGGTCGCGCCGACCGACCAGCCGAGCCCGGCCCGCATCGACGGCAACGTCTACGCCGTGACGCTGACCGCCCCCGCCGGCCCGGTCACGCTCACCGACCAGGCCGCGGTCGCGACCCTCGCCATGCGGGCGACCACCCAGAAGCAGCCGCCGCCGGTGATGCAGTACCGCGCGGACGCGACGTCGCCGTGGCGGGCGCTTGAGACCGCGCGCGGCGGGCTGGACGTCTACTACGCCAGCTTCGTCGGCGCCGGGCAGTACGCGCTGGCCTTCGCGCCCGCGGCGCAGGCCGGGGGCGGCCCGCCGGTGCTGCCGATGGTGCTGCTCGGCGTGCTGGCCGTGCTCGTCGTGGCGGTGGTGGCGATCCGCCTGCGCGCCAGGACCCCGTGAGGCTGCGGGTCGCCGTCCTGCTGCTCGCCTTCGCGGTCGCGGTGGGGCTGCGGGTCGTCGTGGGCGGGCCGGACGTGGCCCGTTCGCTGACCGCGGGCCTGTTGTTCGGCGGCTGCCTGCTGGTGCTGTCGGTGGCCGCGGGCACCCGGGTGCCGGTGACCCGCCGCGCCGTGCTCGTCGGGCTGGCCGGCACCGCGCTCGTCTGCGCGCCGGTCGGTCTGGAGCGGCTGCTGACCTTCACACCGCCGCGGAGCGCCGACGGCTTCCTCACCTGGGCGGCGGTGGTGCTGGTGGTCGCCACCGCGGAGGAGGTGTTCCTGCGCGGCACGCTGTACGACGCCGTCGAGGCGGTCGCCGGGACGTGGCCGGCGATCCTGGTGGCGGCGGTCTGCTTCGCGTTGCTGCACGTGCCGCTCTACGGCTGGCACGTCGTACCGCTCGACCTGGCGGTCGGGATCGTGCTGGGCGGGCTGCGGCAGGGGACTGGCACGCCGGCCGCGCCGGCCGTGACGCACGTGCTCGCCGACTACGTCGGCTGGTTCCTGCGCTAGGTGTCCTCGGGCCGTGGGCGGCGGAGGACCAGCACGGTCAGCACGAGCAGCAGGAGCACGCCGCCGCCCAGCAGCAGCATGCGGGTCGGGCTCAGGCCGCCGGCCTGGTCCAGCGGCGTGGCACCGGGCAGGCGGACGACCGCGTAGTCGCCCAGCGCCCGGAACGGCGCGCTGAGGTTGTCGCGTCCGACCCTCGTGGTCTTGATCTCCCGCCAGGTGTCGGTGGGGGAGTCGCGGTGCACGATGACCGGGTCGGGTCGGGTCATCACGGCGGCGCGCAGGAACAGGAAGCCCTGCGTGGTCTCGGGGTGCAGCACCGCGCTGGCGGACGCGGTCACGCGGTAGACGTTGCCGTCGAGCGCACCGCGCGGCGGCGGGCGGTCGCCGGCCAGCGGCGTGGCCGTCAGCGTGAGCCGGCTGCCCTTGGCGCTGAACGCCCCGGCGGCCAGGTCGATGAGCACCTGCGGGCCGCTCTCGCTGGACTTCAGCTGCAGCGCCGCGGACGAGCCGCCGGTCAGCGGCACGGTCACTGCGGCCGCCGCCGGTGCCGGGCTCTTGCCGACGTACTTGTAGGGCTCGTCGGGTGCACCGACGCCGTCGTAGATGGGCACCGCGTGCGGACTGGCGAACCAGCCGAGGGTGACGAGCAGCGCACCGGCGAGCCAGCGCCTCACTGCTGGACCGACTCGGCGGCGTGCGGCGCGACCGAGGTCGCGGTGCCGGTCTCCTCGGTGAGCGGCTGTGCGATGAGGAACAGGCTGAACGCGGTGTAGGCCACCATCGCCACCAGCCACGGGTACTCGCTGCGGAGCGCCGCGCGCTCGCCGCGGGCCCGGCTGGCCAGGTGCTGGTGCGCGATGACCACGGCCACCACGTGAACGGCCACGATGACGACGACCGACAGGTACCAGAGCACGCCGTTGGGCAGCACGGTGGTGTTGGGCGTGAAGGTGCTCGTGGACGGCCCGAAGCCGGGGTTCTGCGCGAGCGGGTAGAGCAGTTGCAGGTTGACCGCGAGGTACTGCACGTAGTGCGCGACCAGGTAGCCGAAGGCGATGGGCACCAGGCTGGGCAGTAGGTCGGCGAGCGCGGCCACCGGCCTGGTCGGGAAGCCGCCGAGCCGGGCGGAGGCCGTAGCGAAGGCGGCGAACACCGCCAGCACCACGACCACCAGCACCACCAGCGACACGGTCCGCAGCAGCTCGATGCCGGCCTGGTCGCTGCCCAGAGCGGTGCGCTCGTAGCGGGCCCACTGCGGGGTGGCCAGCAGGCCGTCGAAGTTGATGCTGACCAGGAGCAGCAGGACGAACAGCACCCGGCTCAGGGACGCCTCGAACGGCACGTCGAGGCCGCCGGCGAAGCCGCGCCGGCCGGGGGCGCCGAACCGGAACCAGCCGAGCCGGCCCCAGGCGTTGAACAGCCCGGAGAACACCTCGCCGCGGGCCAGCCAGGCCGGCCCGAACAACAGGCCGAGGAAGAACGACAGCACGGCGTAGACGAGCAGGATGCCGCCGACGGCAGCGGGCTGGGTGGCGTCGAGGTTGAAGACCAGCTCACCGAGTACCAGCAGCACGAACAGTGCCACGGCCGGCCACCAGCCCAGGCCGCCCCACTCGAGTGGCTGCTTGCGGGCCAGCACCGCCGTGCGGAGCCGCTGGTCGTCGCCGAGCCGGGCCAGGTTGGCGAACGGGTTCCAGGGCCGCGTCCAGTCGCCGAGCAGCCCGCAGCTGAGCGGGAAGGCGATCCAGAACACCACCCAGAACGCCAGCGGGGCGATGTTGTCCGACGTCTCCTGGGTCCCGCTGACGCCGACCACGGCGACGAGCAGCAGGACCGCGATGCTGACCAGCGCGCTGACGGGCCGCAGCGGCGCCGGCGGCACGGTGTCGGGCGCCTCGATCGGGGGATGCGTGACCGGTCGCCGGCGGAGCACCAGCAGGAACGACAGCAGCACCACCGCCGCGCCGCCGACGACGAACAGCCACAGCGGGATCGGGAGCTCGTAGCGCTCGCCGAAGGCATGGGCGAGCACGAGGGGGCCGTCCGGGGTCATGGCGGCCAGCCTAGGTCGCCGGCACGCGGAGGGGCCCGCCAGCGACGCTGGCGGGCCCCTCCGTCGTGCTGGCGCTCAGGTGCGGGTGCGGCGGCGCAGGACGACGGCCGTGCCGGCCATGCCGACGAGGACCACGGCGAGCAGCGGGAGGCTGTCACCGAGACCGGTGCGGGGCAGCTGACCGGGAGGGGTGACGCCCGGCGGGGTGCTGCCCGGAGGGGTGCTGCCGGGCGGCGTGACGGTCGGCGCCCAGACCGACAGCGCTGACACGGCGTCGGCCTGGCCGATGGCGATGGTCAGCAGGTCGGGGGCGATGGGGAGCCCGATGGTGACCTGGGCCGGCACGGCGTGCGCCTCGGCGAGGCGGCCGTCGGCGGAGACCTTCTGGGTCACGGTGCCCTGCTGGATCAGCGAGGCGCCGCTGTTGAGCGTCTCGAGCAGGCCGGTGAGCTGTGCGAGCAGCGTGTTGAGGGCGCCGTCGAGGGCCTGCACGGCGGGCCGCACCAGGATGTCGAGCGTCGTGCCGAGCAGGCTGCCGTCGAGCAGCCCCAGCGTGATGCCCTTGTCGGAGGCGATGACCTGGAGCAGGTCGCTGAGGGCGGTCGAGACCTTGACCTCGAGCAGTGTCGCGGAGGCGGCGCTGTTGGCCGCCGACTTCGTCAGCCCGGCCGTGGCCGAGGCGTTCGCCTCGGTCGCGGTGAGGGTCACCAGCCCGCCGAACACCTTGACGTTCGCGGCCGCGCTCCGGCCGGCCGCGGTGACGGCGCTGCTCGACGGTGCGATCGACTGGTCGGTGTCGAGGGCGCTGACCTCGACCAGCGCGCCGTCCAGGAGCTGGTCGGTGAGGACCTTGACCTGAGCCGGGAGCTCGGTGACGGCACCGGCGAGGGCCGCGCCGGACAGCGCCGGGGTGGCGATCTGCGCCGGGACGCCCGGCAGCACGCCGGCGAGCGGGTTCGGGATCGAGATGGAGGGCAGCGCGGGCAGCCCGGCGAGCACGCTGGTGACGGGGGCCGCCGTGCTGAGCAGGGTCGCCAACGCGCTGTTGAGCTGGGCCAGGGCCGTGTCCAGGGCATCGCCGAGGCCGAGGGCCCGCAGCGAGCCGAGCTGGACGTCGGCGAGGCTGCCGGAGGAGGTGGTGAGGCGCGAGAGCGGGTTCACGCCGGCGCTCTGGCCGCCGACGGTGAGGTCCAGGCCGAGCGGGTTGCTCGGCACCGCCACCACCGACCCGGTGTGGGCGCCCGGGTTCGCGAGGTCGGAGCTGAGGGTGCGGTTCAGCGGCGCGAACAGGGCGGCGAGCGGGCTGTCGGTGATCAGGCTGCCGCCGGCGAGGTAGGAGTTGGCCTCGGCGAGGTCGCCGGAGCCGCCCGGGCCGTGGATGGCCTGCGCGTCGGTGCCGAGCAGCGTGATGACGGCGGGGTTGGGGACGCCGGGCAGCGCGATCGGCAGCTGCAGCGCGACCTGGACGACGCCGGTCCGGGTCGACGCTTCGTAGATCATCTCGTCGCTCGCCGTGGCAGCCGAGGCCGCGCCGGCGGTGGCGGTGGTCAGCAAAGCCGTGGCCGCGGTGCACGCGGCGACTCGAGCGAAGCGCATGAGGTCCCTCTCAGGGCTTAGGCAGCTGGGCAACTTGGACCACATTGTTTGATCATCGTCCGGGTCTCGGCGGGCCTTTCCCGAAACTGACCGGCTACGTGGGCAAAGGTCGGACAGGTCGCAGGTGTCCGAGATGCCCGGCTCTGCACGGGCCGCGCTGCCGCGCTGTCAGCGCTGTCAGCGGCTGGCGGCAGCGATGACCCGCGAGAGCGCACCGTGCAGGGCGTGCAGCTCGGCGACCTCGACGCCGAGCCGTTCCACGACCGCGTACGGCACGGCCAGCGCCTTGCGCCGCAGGGCGCGCCCGGCGGGGCTGAGGGCCACGTCCAGCACCCGCTCGTCAGCCGCGCTGCGGGACCGGGTCACGTGCCCGGCGGCCTCCAGGCGCTTCAGCAGCGGCGACAGCGTGGCGGAGTCGAGGGCGAGCGCCTCGCTGAGGTCGCGCACCGACCGCGGCGAGCGGTCCCAGAGAGCGAGCATCACCAGGTACTGCGGGTGGGTGAGGCCGAGCGGCTCGAGCAGCGGCCGGTACAGCCCGATCACCGAGCGGGCGGCCACGGCCAGGGCGAAGCAGACCTGCCGGTCCAGGGCCAACGGGTCCTCGCCCAGGTCCGGCCGAGCCATCGATCGCTCCCATCGCGCGTGTACGATTGGTTCGTACACTACTGAAGCGAGGGGCCATGGCCAAGGACGCTGAGGGTCGCGGTTTCATCGAGCGGATGCTGTTCTCGGTGATGGGGCCGCCGCAGGTCGGCGACGTCAACGCGCCCATGAAGGAGCTCCCGCCGCGGCCGGTGGAGATCTGCCCCAAGTGCGGGCAGCCGCGGGACGACCACGAGGTGGTCCGCGAGCCGCGCCTCACCTACACGCGCTGCCCGGGGCCCCGGGACTGACTCAGGCCTCCGGACCGAGCCAGCTGCCGTCGGCGGCCAGGCGGGCGATCCGGACGTGCAGGGCGGCCCGCTGGTGCAGCGCCGCCTGCACCGCCCGGTGCAGGCCGTCCTCCAGGTAGAGCTCGTCCTGCCAGTCGACGACGTGGCAGAACAGGTCGCCGAAGAACGTCGAGTCCTCGTCGAGCAGCACGTCCAGGCGCAGCTCGGCCTTCACGGTGATGAGCTCGGCCAGCAGCACCTGCCGCGGCGCCAGCCGCCCCCAGTCGCCGGCAGTGAGCCCGGGTGGCGGGTACGGGCGCTCGGTGAGCACGCCCTTGAAGACCTTGCCGCCGGAGGACGGTCGGCGCGCACGCGGCCGTCGCGCCGAGGGACCGGTCATGCCTCCAGGGTGTCATGTGCGGGAGCCAGGGTCAGGGGAGTGTCGCGCGTCGGTCCGTCACCAGGCGGGAACAGTCTGTGAGATGACAGACGACAAGACCCGTGAGCGCCGGCGGGCACGCGAAGCACTGCTGGCCGACCGGGAGGCCGCGCAGCAGAGCCGCCAGCGTCGCCGCGTCACGCTCCGGCTGCCCCGGACGCTCCCGGCCCCGTCGGGCACCCGCCAGGGGTGACCTGGCGCTCGAGTGATACTCCGGCGAGTTGCCGTGACGCACGGTTGTCCTCGTCTACGGTAGATCGTCATGCGCCCCGTCGTCCGCCAGCTCGCGCTGCTCATTGCTGCCCTGCTCGCCACGACGCTGCTCGGCGGCGCCGCCCCCGTCCGGGCCGACGAGGTGGCGACCGCCCAGGCCCGCGTGGACAAGCTGCAGGGGCTGGTCCAGCGGACCGCCGTGAAGCTCACCGCGGGCACCCGCGCCTACGAGCGCGACCAGGCAGCGCTGCGTGCCGCCGGCCGCGAGCTCGCCCGCAGCCAGCGCCGCATCGCCGCGGTCCGGGCTGAGGCCGCGGCCGGCGCCACCCGGCTCGACGCCCTCGCCCGGCAGATGTACATGCGGCCCGGCAGCGCGGCGGTCCACATCGCGGTCACGAAGGGACCGGAGGCCGTCCTCGACGCGTTGCAGATGTCCGACGCGGTCTCCCACGTCGCCGGCGACCAGACCCAGGTCATCCGGCGGGCGGTGGCCGCGCGGGTGCGGCTGCAGACCGAGCAGCAGCGCATCGCCCGGCTCACCGCCGAGGCCCGCGC
>JAOPVD010000296.1 GCA_025966295.1 Frankiales bacterium
ACGTCGCGCCGCCGCCGGGCGTCTCGGTGAGCTCGACGGAGCCGCCGTGCGCGGCGGCCAGGGCGGCCACGATCGACAGCCCCAGCCCGCTGCCGCCGGACGCCCGGGCCCGCGAGGTGTCCGCCCGGAAGAACCGCTCGAACACCCGGCGCTGGTCCACGGCCGGGATCCCCGGTCCGGCATCGGCGACCTCGACCTGCGCCGTCCCCTCGCCGGTCGACACCCGCACCAGCACCGGCGTCCCGGCCGGCGTGTGCGTCAGCGCGTTGGAGACCAGGTTCCCGAACACCTGCCGCAGCCGCGCGGCGTCGCCCTCCACGACCGGCGCCGGCCCCGCGGCGACGACCTCGAGCGACACCGCACGGGCCGGGTCGACGGCTTTGGCGTCCTGTACGGCGTCACCGGCGAGCTCGAGCAGGTCGACGGGCGCGCGCTCGAGCGGCCGCTGCTGGTCGAGCCGGGCCAGCAGCAGCAGGTCCTCGACGAGCAGCCCCATCCGGGACGCCTCGCTCTCGATCCGCGCCATCGCCCGGTCCACGTCGGCCGGGGTCGGCAGCGCGCCCTGCCGGTAGAGCTCGGCGAAGCCCCGGATGGAGGTGAGCGGGGTGCGCAGCTCGTGCGAGGCGTCCCCGACGAACCGGCGCATCCGCTGCTCGGAGGCCCGGGCCTCCACCTCCGACGCGGTCTGGGCCGCGAAGGCGGTCTCGATCTGCGCGAGCATCGCGTTGAACGACCGGGACAGCGAGCCGACCTCGGTGCGCGGGTCGCTCTCCGGCACCCGCTGCGACAGGTCGCCGGCCGCGATCGCCTCGGCCGTCCGCTCGACCGCGACCAACGGCCGCAGCGACCGCCGGACCACCAGGTACCCGCCGCCGGCCAGCAGCACCAGCACCAGCGCCCCGACGCTGGCCTCGAGCACCCGCAGCCGGTGCGTCGTGCTCTGCACGTCCCGCAGGCTCAGCCCGAGCACCACCGGGTTGCCGCGCTGGTCGACCGCACCGATCACCCGCCACCGGTCGCTGCCCTTGACGGACGCCACCGTGGTCGGGTGCCCGGGCACCTGGAGGCCGACCTTCGGGGCGGCGTACCCGTGCGGGACGGTCTGGACGACGGCGTCGGACGTCGGCGCGAGGTACTGCCGGAACACGGTGTTGAAGCGGTCGTCGTGCCCGTCCGGCCCGTCGCCGGACTGCGGGATGCGGGTGCCGATGAAGCCGCGCAGCTGCGCGTCGACCCGGTCCTGCAGGTACCCGTTCAGGGCGGTCGTGGCCGCGAAGCCGCTGATGGCCAGCCCGAGGGCGGCGAGCAGCACGACACCGGCGACCAGCTTGACCCGCAGGGGGGTACGGGCCGACAGGTCACGGACGGGAGTGGTCACGTACGCGGCATCCGCAGCACATAGCCGACGCCGCGCAGGGTGTGCAGCAGCCGCGGCTCGGTGGTGTCGACCTTGCGGCGCAGGTAGGAGACGTAGGACTCCACGACGTTGGCCTCGCCGCCGAAGTCGTAGTTCCAGACGTGGTCCAGGATCTGCGCCTTCGACAGCACCCGGCCGGTGTTCTGCATGAAGTAGCGCAGCAGCTTGAACTCGGTCGGCGACAGCGGGACCAGCGCCCCGTTCTTCCAGACCTCGTGGGTGTCCTCGTCCAGCTCGATGTCGGCGAAGGCCAGCTGGGTCGCGGCCTGCGGCGACGTCGACACCCGGCGCAGCACGGCGCGGATCCGGGCGACGACCTCCTCCAGGGAGAACGGCTTCGTGACGTAGTCGTCGCCGCCGAGGGTGAGCCCCTGCACCTTGTCCTCGGTGCCGTCCTTCGCGGTGAGGAACACGACCGGGGTGCGGACCCCCTCCTGCCGCAGCCGGCGCACGACCCCGAAGCCGTCCAGGCCCGGCATCATCACGTCCAGCACCAGCAGGTCCGGCCGGTAGGTCCGGGCCAGCTCGACGGCCTCCAGCCCACCCGCGGCCGTCTCGACCTCGAACCCGGCGAACCGCAGCGACGCGGACAGCAGCTCGACGATGTTGGGCTCGTCGTCGACGACGAGCAGCCTCGCCTCAGGGGCAGTGGAAGCAGCCATGTCCCCAGCCTCGTCCCGGACCCTCCGCGCTGTCTGCGCGGAGGCTGTGAAGTGCCTGTGAGCCGCTAGTCGACCGCGACGGCGGGGACGCGCGCCAGTTCCGGCGCCCGGCGCAGTGCCAGCCGGGGGGCCAGCGCCCAGGCGACGGCCACCACCAGCGCGCCCGCGAAGATGTCGATGACGTAGTGGTTGCCGGTGACCACCACGATGACGGACGTCATCGCGACGTGCCCCCAGCCCAGGGCCCGCAGCCAGCGCCGCCGGGTCATCGTCAGCACGGTGAGCGCCACCCAGACCGCCCAGGCGGCGTGCAGCGACGGCATCGAGGCGAACTCGTTGGCCCGCTCGGCCACCCCGCCGCCGGCCTCCCAGGCGCCCCAGGTGCCCGACTCGGCCACGATGTCCACGAAGCCGGCGCCGGGCAGCAGCCGGGGCGGCGCGACGGGGTAGGCCAAGAAGACCGCGAGCCCGATCAGGTTCACCAGCACCAGCGCGGTCCGGGCCCGGCGGTAGACCGGCGCCCGCAGCACGAAGCAGGCGACCAGCACCACCATCGTCACGTCGATGTGCGCCAGGTCGTAGTAGTAGGCGGCCGGGTCGTGCAGCCAGGCGATCCCGGCGAGCCACAGGTCGGCGGTCTTCTCCAGCCCCCACGGCGACAGTGCCAGCAGGTCGCGGCCGTGGTCCAGCGCCGCGTCGGTGCGCAGCTTCGCCAGACCGGCCACCAGGTCGTACACGAACAGCAGGCAGGCGACGACAAGCAGCTCGCCGGCCCAGTGCGGTCGTGTCCTCACGACGCCAGTCTGCCAGCGCAAGGCAGGATGCCCGGGTGGACCACTCGGTTGATCTCGTGCTGCTGGCCGGCTGCGCGCTGCTCCTGGTCGCGGTGCTGGCGGTCCGGCTGTCGAGCCGGACCGGGGTCCCGGCGCTGCTGGTCTACCTCGCGATCGGCCTCGCGATCGGTGAGGCCGGGCTCGGTGTCCGGTTCGAGGACTACCAGCTCACCGCCGACCTGGGCTTGGTCGCCCTCGCGGTGATCCTCGCCGAGGGCGGCCTCACCACCCGTTGGTCGCAGGTCCGCGGCTCGCTGGCCGTCGCGGCCGTGCTGTCCACCGTCGGCGTGCTCATCAGCGTGGCGGTCGTCGGTGCCCTGTCGGTGCTGCTGCTCGACACCTCGATCCGGACCGCGCTGCTGCTCGGCGCGGCGGTGGCCTCCACCGACGCGGCCGCGGTCTTCTCGGTGCTGCGCCGGCTGCCGCTCAAGAGCCGGGTGCGGTCGGTGCTCGAGGCCGAGTCCGGCCTCAACGACGCGCCCACGGTGGTGCTCGTCACGCTCGCCTCCAGCTCGACCTGGGGGTCGACGGGCGCGTTCGAGGTGGCACTGCTCGTCACCTACGAGCTCATCGTCGGGCTGCTCGTCGGGCTGGCCGTGGGCTGGATCGGGCGCCTCACCCTGGGCCGGCTAGCGCTCCCGAGCGCCGGCCTGTACCCGATCGCGACCTTCGCCCTGGTGCTGCTGGCCTTCGGCGCCGGCGGCGCGCTGCACGCCAGCGGCTTCCTGGCCGTCTACGTCGCCGGCCTGGTCGTCGGCAGCGCCCGGCTGCCGCACCGGCGCGCCGTCCTGGGCTTCGCCACCTCGCTGGCGCTGCTCGCCGAGCTCGGGCTGTTCGTGCTGCTGGGCCTGCTGGCCTCGCCGGACCGGCTGCTCAGCGCCGTGCCGACCGCCCTCGTCGTCGGCGGCGGCGCGCTGCTGCTCGCCCGGCCGCTGGCGGTCTTCGTGTCGACCACGCCGTTCGGGGTGCCGTGGCGTGAGCAGGCGTTCCTGGCCTGGGCCGGGCTGCGCGGCGCCGTCCCGATCGTGCTCGCCACCATCCCGGTGTCGGCCGGCGTACCGGGTGGCACCGACGTGCTCGACGTGGTCTTCGTGCTGGTGGTCGTCTACACCCTGGTGCAGGCCCCCACGCTGCCCTGGGTCGGCCGGCGCCTCGGCGTCGTCGAGGACCTCGAGGCCCGTGACCTGGAGGTCGAGGCCGCGCCGCTGGAGCAGGTCGGCGCCGATCTGCTCCAGGTGCAGGTCCGGCCCGGCTCGCACCTGCACGGCGTGTACGTCGACGAGCTCCGGTTGCCGCGCGGGGCGGTGCTGTCCCTGGTCGTCCGCGGCGGGGAGGGCACCGTGCCGACCGCAGAGACCCGCCTGGAGCACGGCGACCAGCTGCTCGTGGTCGCGACCAGCGAGAGCCGGAAGGCGGCCGAGGAGCGGCTGCGCGCGGTCAGCCGGGACGGCAAGCTGGCCCGCTGGTACTCCTCCCCGGAGGCTGTCGTCGAGGCCAGATCCACGTGGACCCGCCGGCTTCGGCTGTGATCGACCACGCCGTGCCCGACCATGGACCGGTGCGTCTTCGGCTCCTGTCCCTGCTGACCGCGGCGCTGCTGCTGCCGGTGGGCCTCGCGCACCCGCCGCCCGTGGCCGCGCAGGGCACCGAGTTCAGCGCCGTCCTCAGCCTCACCCCCCCCGCCGGCGCGACCGCCCAGCTGCACCGGCTGGCCTCCCGGCCCGGGACCTCCCGCGCGGTGCCGGCGCTCGCTCCGGCGGCTGCCCACCGCGCCGCCGCCGTCGACTTCGCCCGCCGCCAGC
>JAOPVD010000309.1 GCA_025966295.1 Frankiales bacterium
GTGGCAGGTCCGGCACGTGGTCGCCCACGTGACGATGCCGGCACGGCTGACACCCGCGCAGTTCGGCGCCGAGATGGTGGCGGCGGGCGGGGACTTCACCGTGCTCTCCGACAGCGTGGCCGCGCGCGACGCCTCCTTGCCGCTCGCCGACCAGCTGGACGCGCTGCGCTCCCCGCTGCTGCACGCCTGGCAGCCTCCGGGCGGCGGCGCGACAGGTGCGCTCAGCCACGCCGTCATCCACTCCCTCGACATCACCGTCGCGCTCGACCGGCCGGCGGTCGCGCCGACGGAGGCCGTCATCGCCAACCTCGACCAGCTCACCGCCGCCAACGGCGCATGGTTCGGCGTCGACCTGACCGACGTCCGCCTCGAGGCCGCCGACACCGATTGGAGCTGGGGCAGGGGTGACGTCGTGCGGGCCGACAGCGGTCGTCTCGTGGCGCTCTTGAGCGGCCGCACCCTGCCCGACGGCCGGGCCCTCCTCCGCGGCTGAGCCACTCGCTCGACCACCAGTTGGTCGAGACGAAATCGGCGTCCGGAGCTGGTACCGCGGCCGCCAACGTCCGCCCTGAACGGCCCAGTCAGGGACAGTCAATGCTCGACCGTCAGGGGCACCTACTGGCGCCGCGGTTTCGGTCGGACAGCCACCAGATGGGTGCCCGTCCCGGTTCGCCGCGACCGGCTCGGTCGTTCGCCTCGGCGTTGTCTGCGGCCATCCGTTCGCAGAGTCAGATCGGGCGGGGAAACTCCGCCATCCAACAGCTAGCGCGCCACACGGTAGCGGAGGTAGACGACTCTCGAGTGGAAGGTGCGGGTCTCGACGAGTTCGAGATCCACCCGGCGCTCGCGCTGGGGGAAGTACGGGATGCCACCGCCGACCAGCACCGGGTACACCCTGGGTCGGTACTCGTCGATCAGACCCAACGCGGCCGCCTCGGTGGCGAGGGTGGCGCCACCGATCGCGATGTTGCCCTCTGCCGGCTCGGCTCGCAACCGTTCGATCTCCTCCGCGAGGCCGCCGGAGGCCAGGCGGGCATTGCCCTGCACCGCCGACAGGGATCTGGAGAACACCACCTTTGGGAGCGCGTTCCAGATCGCGGCCCACTCGAGCCTGGAGTCGTCGAGCGATGGGTCCTGGTCGGCGGATTCCCAGTACAGCATCGCCTCGTACAGCCGTCGTCCCAACAGGTGGACGCCGACCTCGCGGATCTGGTCGGTGGCGAAGCGGAAGACCTCGTCGTCGCGGGGTGTCCAGTCGAAGCTGCCGTCCGGGCCGACGATGTAGCCGTCCAGGGACATGCCCATCGAGTAGGTCACGCTGCGCACCAGAAGTCCTCCTCGGCAACGAGTTCGCCTCGCGCCCGAGGATCACGGGTCCCGCGCCGGCACGCAACCCGCTCCGCGTCGTGCGAGTGCCACCTCACCGTCGGCATCGGCAGGGGCGGACCCCGCCACACCATGAGTGAGCGGCGCAGCGCAGTGCCGACGCTCCGCGCGACGACGCAGGCAAGGTACGACGCTCGTCGCGGCGAGGCAGCCGCAGGCCGGTGCCCGCCCCCTGCCTGCCTGAGGCCTCAGGCCCGCAGCACCCGCGGGTTCAGGACGCCGTCCCAACCGCGTCGTCCACCTCGGTGTCGTCGTCGGCGACGCCCAGCCCCAACAGCCTGCTTTTCGGGTTGCCTCGCTCACGACTGACCCGGTTGCGGACCTGATCTTGGGGGGAGGAGGGCGAGAAGCGGCCGGACCGCACCGTCGGGAGGGAGACCCAGTGATGTCGGACTGCCAAGACCATGTCGAAGGCCAGCGTGCTCCGCGGCCAGACCTGACGGGACTGAGCTGACAGTGGCCCTGTCCCTGCATCCACGTCACGTGGGGCGCTATCGCGACATCGCTCGACTGCTGATCCGCTACGGGCGCTCGGACCTCGTGAAGGAGCTCGATGCCGAGGGCCTCGCCATCGAGGATCACGACAACGCGCCCTGCGAGGACGCGGACCAGCTGGCAGCTGACCTGGAGCAGCTGGGCCCCACGTTCATCAAGCTGGGACAACTGCTCTCGACCAGGGTCGACCTGTTACCCCTCGCCTATACGGACGCCCTCTCGCGTCTGCAGGACAACGTGGCTCCGATCCCGTTCTCCGAGGTGGAGCAGGTCATCACCGATGAGCTCGGGGTCGATCTCAAGCACGCGTTCAGGAGCTTCGACGAGCAGCCGCTGGCTGCCGCGTCTCTTGCGCAGGTGCACCGTGCCGTGCTGCGCAGCGGGCGCGAGGTAGCCGTGAAGGTCCAGCGGCCAGGGATCCGCAGCCAGATCACGGATGACCTCTCTGCGTTGGCGGAGCTGGCCCGATTCGCGGATGCGCACACGAGCCTCGGTCGACGGTTCGGGCTCAGCGATCTGCTCGAGCAGTTTCGCAAGGCACTGATCGCGGAGCTGGACTACACGCGGGAGGCGACGAACCTCGTCACACTGACCCGGATCGTCGCGCCTTGGCCTCGGCTCGTGGTTCCCCAGCCGGTCCCGGACTACAGCACCAGCCGGGTCCTGACGATGGACTTGCTCCCTGGCCGCAAGGTCACGGACTTGACGCCGCTGGCTCGCACCGACCTGGACGGCGCCCCGCTGGTCGACGACCTGTTCTCCGCCTACCTGGAGCAGATGCTCGGTGAGGGCTTCTTCCACGCCGATCCTCATCCGGGCAACGTGCTCCTGACGGCCGACGCCCGGCTCGCGCTCCTGGACGTCGGCATGGTGGCGCGCCTGCCAGTGAGCGCGCGCACCTGCATGGTCAGGCTGCTCCTGGCGGTGAGCGACGGGAACGGCGAAGCGGCCGCGGATGCGTTCGCGAGTCTGGGGGCCAAGAACGACGACTTCGACGCGGAACGGTTCCGCACGGCGATCTCTGATCTCGTGTTGCGCAGCGTGGAACTGGGACCACGACTCCAGGCTGGCGCCGTCGTCCTGGAGATGACGCGCATCGCCGGGCAGTGCGGGCTGCGTCCTGCCCCAGAGATGGCGCTGGTCGGGAAGGCCCTGCTGAACCTTGACCAGGTCGCCCAGAGCCTTGACCCCACCTTCGCGCCCGCTGAGGCGATCCGGCGCAACATCACAGCCATCATGCAGACGCGGATGACGACGTCCACGGGCGGTCTGCTCGGGGCGGCGATGGAGGCCCGTGACTTCACGGTGCAACTGCCCGGCCGGATCAACCGCGTCATGGATGCCGTCGCCGAGGGGCAGTTCCAGCTCAAGGTCGACGCCATCGACGAGCCTCAGTTGCTCGCCGTCCTCCAGCGCCTCGCCAACCGGCTCGCGAGCGGGATGGTGCTCGCGGCCCTCGTGATCGGGGCAGCGTTGATGATGCAGATCCCCACGCACTCACGCATCCTCGGTTATCCCAGCATCGCGATGATCTGCTTCGCCCTCGCCGTCACCGGCGGCATCGTCCTGCTGCTTTCCGTCGTGCTCGCGGACCGCCGGATCGCACGCACTGCCAAGTCGCAACGCAGACCGCGCTGACCGCGCGGAGGACGGGAAAAGCGGACGGGGCACCTTGCGAGTCGGATGAGCTCGCAAGGTGCCCCGCACCTGTTTCGGTCCTGGATCAGGCCAGGTCGTACCGGTCGAGCATCATGACCTTGTCCCACGCGTCCACGAAGTCGCGGACGAACTGCTCCTTCGCGTCCTCCGCCGCGTAGACCTCCGCGATGCCGCGCAGGATCGAGTTCGACGCGAAGACGAGGTCGACGGCGGTGGCGGTCCGGTCGTCGGTCTCGTAGACGTTCGCGTCCGTCGAGGACGTCTTCCACTCCGCGATCGAGCCGAGGAGGTTCACGAAGAAGTCGTTCGTGAGAGTGCCCGGCCGGTCGGTGAAGACGCCGTGCTTGGAGCCGCCGGCGTTCGCGCCGAGCGCCCGCAGGCCTCCGACGAGGACGGTCATCTCCTTCGGCGTGAGGGCCAGCATGTAGGCCCGGTCCACCAGCAGCGTCTCCGGGGAGAGCTTGCTCCCGGCCTGAAGGTAGTTGCGGAAGCCATCGGCCTGCGGCTCGAGCACCGAGAACGACTCGACGTCGGTCTGCTCCTGGGTGGCGTCCGTGCGGCCCGGGGTGAACGGCACCGTGATGTCGAAGCCGGCGTCCTTGGCCGCCTTCTCCACGCCCGCCGCGCCGCCGAGGACGATCAGGTCAGCGAGGGAGACCTTCTTGCCGCCCGCGTTGAACTCCTGCTGGACCCGCTCGAGGACCGGGAGGACCTCGGCGAGCTGGGCCGGGTCGTTGGCCTCCCAGCTCCGCTGCGGCTCGAGGCGCAGGCGCGCCCCGTTGGCGCCGCCGCGCATGTCGGTGCTGCGGAAGCTCGCGGCCGCCGCCCACGCCGTCGTCACGAGCTGCGGGACGGACAGACCCGACTCGAGGAGCTTGCCCTTCAGGGCCGCGATGTCGGCGTCACCGACGAGCTCGTGGTCCACCGCCGGGACCGGGTCCTGCCACAGCTGCGGCTCGGCGACCCACGGGCCGAGGAAGCGCGAGACCGGGCCCATGTCGCGGTGCAGCAGCTTGTACCAGGCCTTGGCGAACGCCTGCGCGAACTCCTCGGGGTTGTCGCGGAACCGCTCCGAGATCTTCCGGTACGCCGGGTCGGCGAGCAGCGCGAGGTCGCTCGTCGCCATCATCGGCGCGTGCCGCTTGGTGGGGTCGTGCGCGTCCGGCACGGCGTTCGCCGCGGCGCCGTCCTTCGGCTTCCACTGCTTGGCGCCAGCCGGGCTCTGCGTGAGCTCCCACTCGAAGCCGAACAGCGTCTCCCAGAAGCTGTTGTCCCACTTCGTGGGCGTGGGGGTCCACGCGCCCTCAAGGCCGCTCGTGGTGGTGTCGCCGCCCTTGCCGGTGCCGTGCTGGTTCTTCCAGCCCAGACCCAACCCGGTCACCGGGCAGCCCTCGGGCTCGGGGCCGACCAGGCTCGGGTCGCCCGCGCCGTGGGTCTTGCCGAAGGTGTGACCGCCGGCGATGAGCGCGACGGTCTCCTCGTCGTTCATGGCCATCCGGCCGAAGGTCTCGCGGATGTCCCGCGCAGAGGCGAGCGGGTCCGGGGTGCCGTTCGGGCCCTCCGGGTTGACGTAGATGAGGCCCATCTGGACGGCCCCGAACGGACCGGTCAGCTCCCGGTCGCCGCTGTAGCGCTCGTCCCCGAGCCAGGTGTCCTCGGGTCCCCAGAAGACCTCCTCGGGCTGCCAGGTGTCCTGGCGGCCGAAGGCGAAGCCGAAGGTCTCGAAGCCCATGTCCTCCATGGCGACGTTGCCGGCGAGCAGGAGCAGGTCGGCCCAGGAGATCCGCTTGCCGTACTTCTGCTTGAGCGGCCAGAGCAGGCGGCGCGCCTTGTCCAGGTTCCCGTTGTCCGGCCAGCTGTTGAGCGGCGCGAAGCGCTGCGCGCCCTGCCCGCCGCCGCCCCGGCCGTCGGCGATGCGGTAGGTGCCCGAGGCATGCCACGACAACCGGACGAACAGCGGGCCGTAGTGGCCGTAGTCGGCCGGCCACCAGTCCTGCGAGGTCGTCATGACCTCGACCAGGTCGCGCTTCAGCGCCTCGACGTCGAGGTCCTTGAACGCCTCGGCGTAGCGGAAGTCCTGGCCCAGCGGGTCGGAGTCGCGCGAGGGGCGGTTGAGGACCTGGAGGTCGATCTGGTTCGGCCACCAGTCCCGGTTGCCCCGCGGGCGGGTCGTCGTCGGCGTCGGGCTGGGGATCGCCGGGTTCTCGCTCTCGCTGACGCTCTCGGTCGGGCGCTCAGTCACGTCGTACCTCTCTCTGTCTTGCGGCTTGTCCGGAAAGTTTCAGGGCCGTGCTGGGCGGCGCACTCGGGGCACAGGCCCCAGTAGATGACCTCGGCCTCGTCGATCACGAAGCCGTGGTCGTTGGACGCGGTCAGGCAGGGCGTCTCGTCGACGGCGCAGTCGACGTCCGCGATGGCACCGCAGGAGCGGCACACGACGTGGTGGTGGTTGTCCCCGACCCGGGACTCGTAGCGGGCCACGGAGCCCGACGGCTCGATGCGCCGTACCAGGCCCGCGACGGTCAGCGCGCGCAGCACGTCGTACACGGCCTGGTGGGACACCTCACCGAGGTCCTCTCGCACGACCCGGATGAGCGCGTCGGTATCCGCGTGCGGGTGCGCGTGCACCGCGGCCAGCACCGCGAGCCGAGGACGCGTCACGCGGAGGGCAACCCCGCGCAGCGCGCTCTCGTGGTCGGAGGACGTGGGCATGATCGCAGTATGGTCGGGCTTCTGGAATGAGTCAAGATAAGCCGCGTCCGAGTGTGGGCGCTCAGCTCAGCTGCTTCTTGATCTCGGTCTTGAGCACCTTGCCGACCTTGGACCGCGGCAGGTCGGGCCAGACCTCGACCTGCTTGGGGGTCTTGACGCTGCCAATCCGGGCCTTGACGAAGGCGGTGACCTCGGTGAGCTCGACCTGCTGGCCCGGGAGCAGCTGGAGCACGGCGGTGATGCGCTCGCCCCACTTCTCGTCCGGGAGCCCGACGACGGCGCAGTCCTGGACGGCCGGGTGCGCCATCAGCGCCTGCTCGACCTCGGTGGAGTAGACGTTGAAGCCGCCGGTGATCACCATGTCCTTCGCGCGGTCCACGATGTACAGGTACCCCTCGTCGTCGAGGTAGCCGACGTCCCCGGTGTGGTGCCACCCGAAGCGGGAGGCCTCGGCCGTCGCCTCCGGGTCCTTGTAGTAGCCGGCCATCACCAGCGACCCGCGGACCACGATCTCGCCGCGCCCGCCGCGCGGCACCAGGGTCCCGTCGTCGTCCATCACGGCCACGGTGACCAGCGGTGCGGGGCGGCCGGCCGAGGAGAGCCGCTCGGTGGCGATCGAGCCGTCGGGGTGGAAGTGGTCGGCGGGGGCCATGGTGGAGATCATCATCGGCGCCTCCGTCTGGCCGAAGAGCTGCGCCATGACAGGGCCGATCCGGGTCAGCGCCTCCGCGAGCCGGGTCGCCGACATCGGGGCTGCGCCGTACCAGAAACACTGCAGGGACGACAGGTCCGTGCGCTCGAGCGCCTCGTGGGCGAGCACCATGTAGATGAGGGTGGGTGGCAGGAACGTGTGGGTGACCCGGTGCCGCTCGACGTGCTCGAGGAACCCGCCGACGTCGGGAGCGCGCATCACCACGATCTCCCCGCCCTGGGCCAGGATGGGGAAGCACAACACGCCGGCGGCGTGGGTGAGCGGCGCCAGCGCGAGGTAGACCGGCCGGCCCGCGAACGGGTAGCCGATCAGGGTGAGTGCGGTCATCGTCTCCAGGTTGCGCCCGGTCAGCAGCACGCCCTTGGGTCGGCCGGTGGTGCCGCCGGTCCCCACGATCATCGCCACGTCGTCGACCGGCTCCGCCGCTCCCTGCCCGGGGTCGTCGCCCTGCTCGCCGAGGAAGTCCGGCCACGTCAACGCGCCCTCGACCTCGCCGTCGAGGCAGACCAGGGTCGTCAGCTTCGGGAGGTCGCCGCGGATGCTGGACACCAACGGCGCGAACGCCGCCTGGAACACCAGCGCCGTGCAGTCGAACAAGTCCAGCAGCTGGCGGTTCTCCGCGGCTTCGTTGCGGGGGTTGACCGGGCACCACACCGCGCCGGCGCGACTGATCCCGAACACGCACGTGAACGCGACCGGGTCGTTGGCGGACAGGATCGCCACCTTCTCCCCGGCGCCGACCCCGTGCCGGACCAGCGCGGCGGCGATGCGGACCGACAGCGCCTGCACGTCCGCATAGCTGCTGGTCCGGCCGTCGGTGGTCAGGCAGGGCGCACCGGGACCCAGCGACGCGCCCTTGTCGAGGTAGTCGACCAGACGCACGGAGGCCTCAGCTCTCGACGGTGAGCACCGGTGCGGAGACCAGCCCGAAGCTGAGCAGTACGCCGAGCAGCTCGCGGTGACCGAGGGCCTGGCACCCCGAGGCGAACCCGGTGCGCCGCGGTGCCTGCTGCACCAGCGAGTAGGCGGCGTAGGCCTGGAGCAGCCCGGTCTGCTTGTAGTTCTGGTTGCCGTGGATGACGCAGTGCGCCCGGCCGAGCGGGCCGGAGGCGTGCACGGAGTCCATCGACTTGTTCACGCGGGGGTTCTCGCGCGGCGGCATCTGGTTCATCACCTGGGCCGCCGTCGCGGTCAGCGCCGCGTAGCGCGCCTCGGGCTCCAGGTCCCTGGTGGCCTCGATGGCGGCGCCCACGATCTGGGGCACACCCTGCATGAGGGCCTTGTTGAAGACCCCGCCGAGCGCCTTCACGTTCGCGACCCGGGGGTCCTTGCGGAACCACACCGGGTGGGCGGTGCCGCCCCACGGCAGCGCCAGCGCGAGCTCGTGCTGACCGGGGATGGCCAGCTGGTAGAGGCCGGCGTCGGCATCCCACGGCACGTAGGTGTTCTGCTCCAGGTACATCGCGCCCGAGAGGGCCGCGTTGACCAGGATCGTCAGGGTCGAGGCGATGGTCGGGCTGCCGCCCCAGAACACCGCGATGTCCAGCGTGTCCAGCCCCGGCTTCTCCAGGCAGAGCTGGGCGGCGATCTCCCCGGTGGTGTACATCTGCGCGATCCCGGGGGAGAGCAGCAGCCCGGCGGCGGCGAAGTCCGCGCCGTACTGCTCGTCGCAGGTGATCAGCCAGTCCTGCTCGCCGGTCGTGTCGAGGTAGTGCGTCCCGGCGGCGAGGCTGGCCTGGACGACCTCGG
>JAOPVD010000334.1 GCA_025966295.1 Frankiales bacterium
ACCCCGACGCGGGCCCCCGGCCAGACCACGACGTTCTTGTCGAGGATGGCGTTGCGGACCACCGCGCCCTGGCCGATGTCGACGCCGTGCATCAGCACGCTGCTCTCGACCTCCGCCCCCGAGTGCAGCCGCACCCCGGGCGACAGGATCGAGCGCCGGGCGGCCGCGCCGCTGACGATGACGCCCTGGCTGACCAGCGAGTTGATGGCCGTCCCGACCCGGCCCGGCTCGTCGAAGACGAACTTGGCCGGCGGCAGCGACGGCGCGCTGGTGAGGATCGGCCACTGCCGGTTGTAGAGGTTGAACACCGGGTGGATCGACACCAGGTCCATGTGGGCGTCGTAGTAGGAGTCCAGCGTCCCGACGTCGCGCCAGTAGCCGCGGTCCCGCTCGGTGGAGCCGGGCACCACGTTCTGGTCGAAGTCGTAGACCTGCGCGCCGCCCTTCCCGACCATCATCGGGATGATGTTGCCGCCCATGTCGTGGACCGAGCCCTCGTCGCCGGCGTCCAGCCGGACCGCCTCGAGCAGCGCCTCGGTCGTGAAGACGTAGTTGCCCATCGACGCGTAGACCATCTCCGGGTCGTCCGGCAGGCCCGGCGGGTTCGCCGGCTTCTCGAGGAAGGCGTCGATGTTGCGCCCGTCGGAGGTCTGGATCACCCCGAAGCCCTTGGCGTCCTCGCGCGGCACCCGGATGCCGGCGACCGTCACGCCGGCGCCGCTCGCCACGTGCTGGTCGACCATCTGGCGCGGGTCCATGCGGTAGACGTGGTCGGCGCCGAAGACGACGACGTGGTCCGGCTGCTCGTCGTACACCAGGTTGAGGCTCTGGTGGATGGCGTCGGCCGAGCCCTTGAACCACTGCGGGCCGAGGCGCTGCTGCGCCGGCACCGGCGTGACGTAGTTGCCGAGCAGCGTCGACATCCGCCAGGTGGTGGTGATGTGCCGGTCGAGGGAGTGCGACTTGTACTGGGTGAGCACCACGATCCGCAGGTAGCCGGCGTTGACCAGGTTGGACAGCACGAAGTCCACCAGCCGGTAGATGCCGCCGAACGGCACCGCCGGCTTGGCGCGGTCGGCCGTCAGCGGGCTCAAGCGCTTGCCCTCTCCACCTGCAAGGACGATTCCGAGGACCCGCGGCTCTGCCATGCGATCATCCTGTCCCACTACCGTGCCCAGTATGCGCATCGGGATCCTGACACGAGAATGGCCCCCTGAGGTGTATGGGGGCGCCGGAGTTCACGTCGAGTACCTCGCGCGCGAGCTGAAGGCCCTCGTGGACGTCGACGTGCACGCCTTCGGCGGTGTCGGCTCGACGGTGCACACCCCCGACCCGGCGCTGGCCGGCGCGAACGCCGCGCTGCAGACGCTGTCCGTGGACCTGCGGATGGCGGCGGCGGTCGAGGGCTGCGACGTCCTCCACTCGCACACCTGGTACGCCGACATGGCCGGGCACCTCGGCTCGTTGCTGTGGGACGTCCCGCACGTCGTCACCACGCACTCGCTCGAGCCGCACCGACCGTGGAAGGCCGACCAGCTCGGCGGCGGGTACCGGATCTCGTCCTGGGCGGAGAAGGTGGCGCTGCACGACGCGGCCGCGGTGATCGCGGTGTCGGAGGGGATGCGGGCGGACGTCCTCGACGCCTACCCCGGCCTGGACCCGGCCCGGGTGCACGTGGTCCACAACGGCATCGACACCGCCGAGTACGCCCCGGTCGAGGAGACCGACGTGCTGGAGCGGCTCGGGGTGGACCCGGCCGTGCCGTACGCGATCTTCGTGGGCCGGATCACGCACCAGAAGGGCGTCGAGCACCTGCTGCGGTCGGCCGCCTCCTGGCCGGGCCAGCTGGTCCTGTGCGCGGGGGCGCCCGACACCCCCGAGATCGCCGCCTCGGTGGCGGCCCTGGTGGCGGAGCTGCAGGCGACCCGCCCGGGGGTCTTCTGGGTGCAGGAGATGCTGCCGCGGGCCGAGGTGGTGCAGCTGCTCTCGCACGCCACCGTGTTCGTCTGCCCGTCGGTGTATGAGCCGCTCGGCATCGTCAACCTGGAGGCGATGGCCTGCGGAACCGCCGTCGTCGCGTCCCGGGTCGGTGGCATCCCGGAGGTCGTCGAGGACGGCGTGACCGGGCTGCTCGTGGACCTCGGTGAGGGGTTCGAGGAGCGGCTGGCGGCTGCGGTGACGTCGCTGCTGAACGACCCCGCCCGGGCCGCCGCTATGGGGGCGGCGGGTCGAGCCCGGGCGGTCGCGGAGTTCGCCTGGGACGCCATCGCGCGGCGGACGGTGGAGGTCTACCGCTCCGTCCTGTGAGCCGTGGCTGGGCTGTTTCTCAGCGGCTGACCAGCTCGGCGCGGGCCTGCCGGACCTGCAACGCCGTGCGCGGCCCGGTCGTCCGCGCCGTACCCACCACCGCCCGCGGCCGGCCGCCGTCCACCGTGAACGTGCCCGCCCACGTCACCACGACGTACGACGCCACCCGGCCGGTGTCCCGGTAGGTGTGGCCGACCTGCACCGTCCCGCGCTTGCCCGGCGACGATGTCCGCAGGCGCGTGCCGTCGCCGAAGAACCACTCCCACCCGGTCGGGCGGGCCGTCACCACCACCCGATGCCCCAAGATCGTCACCGCCGGCAACGCATAGGGCCCGGAGGCGTCCGTGAAGAACCCGGTCTCGAAGTTCACCAACGTCCGCGGCCCCGGCTCCGCCGTCACCCGCCCCACGTTCACCCTCAGACGCTGGAACTCCGCCGCCACCAGAGCCCCGATCGCCGCCACCGGCGACACCCCCGCCACCGCCGACCCCACGCACGTCGTCCCCGGCCGCTGCACCGCCCGCAGCTCCCGGCCCGTCACCCGATCAACCGTCACCACCCACACCCAGTAACGCACCAACCCCCGCCCCGCAGGCGTGCACGAGACCAGCGCCGCTCCACACAACTGCTCCACCCGGCCCCGCCGGTTACCTGAGCACGCCGGCACGTACTGCACCACGTCATACGCCCCCGGCAACGAGACCGGCCGGGACCGGCCACCAGGGCTCGTGCCCGCGCCGGGCCTTGCCGTCGTGCCGCTCGAGCTGCCGCCGACACGGAACGTGCCACCGTCCCCCTCCCCGCAGAGCGTGCGGGTCTTCTCACATGACTTGGACCACGGCGCCGACGCCGCCACGGCGTGGAGGGTCGGTTGCCCCAGAAGGACGAGGAGCGTCAGCAGTGAAAGGAGGCGTGTCCTCATGACTCTGTCCTCATGGCTCGGATGACCCAGCTGGTTCCGTGCCGTTGCGTCATAACCGTCATGACCAACTGCTTCTCCTGCGGATAGCTGGCCACAACGTGGCCAGTCCTGTCGACTTTCTGACGTGCCGGGAGCTTGCAGAACAGCGCCACGTAGGACATCCCGTTCTCCACAGGCGGGGCCTGCACGTCGATCGACGTGAACGACGGGCCAGCGAAGTGATAGCCGTCGCGGGCAAGATCGTCTGCCACCCCGGAGAAGTTCCGGCAGCTGACGCACCTGGGATCGGACAGCTCGTCGACCGGGAAGATCCTGCCCGTGCGGTACGCCTCGTCCAGCAGCTGAAACCAGTACCTGACGAACGCGGCGGCTCCCAGCGGAGTCGCCGGCTTAGCGCTGTCAGGGACGGCGGCAACCAGTGCCGTTGGCACCTGAGTAGCACTGACGCGCGGCAGCGAGGCGGGCTGGGCGCCGGAGCGCGAACAGGAGGTGGTGGCGAGCAGCGCGACAACGGCAACTGGGAGTGTCGCCGTACCGGGCCTCACCTGTTCGACGGTAGCCAGAAAGCCGGAGGCGCGGACCTGTCCTGTGGACCACAAGAACCTCCGCCGGACCAGGCCGACGAGGGCACCCTCCGCCGCACCAGATGGGGGGTTCCGCGACCCTCAGTGGCTGACCAGGTCGGCGCGGGCCTGCCGGACCTGCAACGCCGTGCGCGGCCGGCCGCCGTCGACCGTGAACGTGTCCGCCCACGTCACCACCACGTACGGCGCCACCGGGCCGGTGTCCCGGTAGGTGTGCCCGACCTGCACCGTGCCCCGCGCCCCCGGCGACGACGTCCGCACGCTCATGCCGTCGCCGAAGAACCACTCCCACCCGGTCGGGCGGGCCGTCACCACCACTCGGTGCCCCAAGATCGTCACCGCCGACAACAGATAAGGCCGGGACCCGTCCGTGAGAAACCCGCAGGTGCGCCAAAGACCACGGAAAGCGCAGGACGCGACACGAGTCTTCGTGTAAGGCTGGGGACGTGTCGTGGGCAGACTTTGATGTTGCATCAACACTCGAGCGGGACCTACTGAGCCGAGCATTGCCCCTGGTGGATTTGGTCGCAGGCCCTTCTGCAAGCACCGCGACTATCGACACTGCGACGAATACCGCCCAGGTGAGCGTCACGATTTCGGAGACGCTGGGGCCTACTCCCTCTGGCTGTATTGATTTGCTGCGCATCAGGCCGCTTCTCGTGGGGGCGGCATGGAAGGTCCTTGATCTATTGCTGGAGGAAGCGCTCGAGTTGGCAGGCGAGCAGCCGGACCAGAAGAAAGGCGGTCGTTGGTCAATAGCGGAGAAGTGTCGTCACGCCGGGATGCTGACCGGCCGACCCGCGCAAGTCTCGGAGCAAGCCTGGACGGCCATGATGGCGCTCTACGTCTCGACAGAGCAGCTTCGGCACAGTCTCGTACATCGCACAGTCCACAACGATTCCGCCGGTGGCCTTGTCGGTTATGACGACAAGGGAAACGCGCTACCAACGATGGCAGTGCCAGAGCAGGAGGCCTTCGGACGCGCGGTACTGCGTGCTGCAGAACTGGTTCTTACTGATCTCGACACATCGAGAGCGGCCGGAGACTTGAACGCACAGCTCGTGGCTCTCGCGGGTGTCCATGGTTCCAGCGCTGTGACCGGTCTAGACGTGGGGCGCGTCGCGCTCGTCAGGGTCATCCTCGACCCAACTGCTACCGGCAGGTACAAGCTCGACATCACAGCCCTGCGCCTCCGCCAACCCTTCCGGTCCACCCGCTACATCGACCTCGTGCTGCTGATGCGTGACCGCCCGGGAGCTGAGCTCCGCGGACGCCTCGAGGAGGCACCTGAAGGTGAGTTCGAGATCGACCCCCACACGCCACCCGCATGGCTCCACTGATCAGATGCGGTGTAGCGGGCGACAGGAGCTGCCCTCCTGGGGCGCTCTCATGCAGCTGATCGGCGACCGACATCGAGCTGCGCCATTCTGTCGGACCAAGCATGCACACTCCCATCGTGGACGCGGTTGAGGTCGTGGGAGTAGCAGCTGGTGTCGTGGGTTCATTGGGAACCCCGGTTGCCGTGTGGTTGGCGGCTCACTCCTGGAAGCGGGAGTCGAGCCGTGCGCGGGCGGCTGAGGAAGAGCGTCGTCGCATCCAGCCACAACGCGTGGTCGTTCGTACGGAAGAAGCTGACTGGCCGGGCGCGGATGGTGAGGGCAGCTACCGCACGCGGGTGGCGACCGTAGTCAATGCCTCCGACGACCCCATCTTCGACGTCTTGCTGTTTTGGCAGGTCGGGGAGGATGTTACTGATCACTCCGCGAGCCGGGTCGCCTTGCTACCCGGGGAACGGTGGCAGGAGGCGCAGCCTGTCGCGCTGTGTCACCTCCCGAACTGCGACGAGGTTTTCGCGTCCATCTGGTTCTTCGATGTTGATGAGCTCGGCTGGCGGCGAGGACCCCGGGGGCAGTTGTCCCGGATACGCCAGCACCTGGCGGCACTCGGGGCCTGACCTCGGGCCCCACCTGGTGCCAACCGTGCGGGAGCAAGTCACCGCGGATTCGCGAGCAGCCACAGGCGCCGCCTTCCGTTGCGTCCTAATCTGCCGCGAAACGAGACTTCGACGGGCGGTGGTCAGTCGATCCGCTCAGCGAGGGAGACGATGATCCCCTCCGGCCCGCGCACGGAGGCCATGCGCCACGCGTCCTCGTACTCGCCGACGCCGCCGACGAGGCCGTAGCCGTCCTGTGCGAGCCGTTCAACGACTGCCTGCAGGTCGTCCACCTCGAAGGCCACGCTGCGCAGTCCCAGCTCGGTGGACATGGCAGCGGGCGAGCCCGGCTGATGGTCAGGCCGAATGAAGCTCGCCAGCTCAACACCGGCGCCTCCGTCGGGCGCCCGCAACATGACCATCTCGGTACGCGCGTCGGCTATGCCGATGACGGTGTCCAGGAACTCGCCCTCCAGGAACATGCGGCCCTCGACCTCGAGTCCGAGCGCGACGAAGAACGCCGACACCGCGTCGAGGTCGGCCACCGTGATGCCAACATGATCGAACCGCCGAATGCGCGCCATGAGAGGAATCCTGCAGCGACTGGGCGTCGGCGTCACCCCGCAACTTCCACCTGGGACTCATCTGCCACATGCCGGCGCTTCAAGAACCGGCCGGTGCAACGCACACTCATGGCCTGGCGGCCCTCAAGGCCGCCTTCGCGCAGTCGAATGACCCTGACTGCCCTGGTGCCACGATCAAGTCGACACGGGTGGAGTTGGAGGACCGGGGCGGCTGCCCTTCGAGTCCAAAGGCGTCGCTACTTAGCGCAGTGGAACGGTCGTATTCGCGCGTCACCTCCTGACAGGTCGCCGGACGCCCGCTGCGCGTCGGTCGCTGCGCAGCACGCCAATGTCCCCCATGCTGTCCCGGTGCGCCGCACCCGGCGGCAGGCGAAGGGGCATCCCGTGGGATTCTCAGAAGCAGTCAAGACAGTCCTCGGAAAGTACGCTGACTTCTCCGGTAGGGCACGACGCTCGGAGTACTGGTTCTGGTACCTGGCGTTCCTGCTGGCCTACCTCGTGGCCCTCATCGGCTCGGCCATCTCCCGCCCGCTGGGCCTACTGCTGCTCGCCGTGGTGGTCATCGGAGGCCTGCTCCCCAACCTCGCCGTGAGCGTTCGGCGCCTGCACGACACCGGCAAGTCGGGCTGGATGCTCCTGCTCGGGCTCATCCCGGTGGTCGGGGCCATTCTGCTCATCGTCTGGTTCGCCACGGACAGCGTGCCAGGGGACAACCAGTACGGGCCGAACCCCAAGGGCATCGGAGGGATGGCCGGCGGCTACGGGCAGCCCCCGGTGGGCTACGCCGAGCCCCCGACCGCCTGACCCCCTGGGCTCAGGCGAAGGGGTCCGCGTCGGCGTCGTGGGCGACCAGCAGGTCTTGGAGCTGCGAGAAGATCCCCGGCCCAGCCGCGACGACCAGCGCCGCGCCGGCCGGCGCTCCGCGCAGGCCCTCGACCCGGGCGCCCGCCTCGGTGGCGATGAGCCCCCCGGCGGACAGGTCCCACGGCGACAGGCCCTGCTCGAAGTAGGCGTCGAGCCGGCCCGCCGCCACGCTGCACAGGTCCAGCGACCCGGCACCGAGGCGCCGGATGTCGCGCACCGTGGGCAGCAGGGTCGGCAGCAGCCGGGACTGGGCGATCCGCCGCTGCTGCTCGTACCCGAAGCCGGTGCCGACGAGCGTCTGACCCAGCGAAGTCACGGTGCTGCAGTGCAGCGGGTCGCCGTCGAGCACCGCGCCGCCGCCCCGGACCGCCTGCCACAGCTCGTCCTTGGACGGGTCGTAGACCACCCCGACGACGGTCCCGAGGGCGTCCTCCACGCCGATCGAGACCGCCCACTGCGGGATGCCGTACAGGTAGTTCACCGTGCCGTCGATCGGGTCGATCACCCAGCGCACGCCGGAGCGGCCGGACCGCTCGGACCCCTCCTCGCCGAGCAGCCCGTCGTCCGGCCGGGCCGCGGTGATGGCGCCGACCAGCAGCGCCTCGACGGCCTGGTCGGCGGCGGTCACGACGTCGGTCGGCGAGGACTTGGTGTCGAGCACCCCGATGCCGGCCCGCATCGACAGCGCGAGCGCGCCCGCCTCCTGCGCCAGCGCGGTAGCCAGGTCAAGGGTGGCGTCCAGGTCCATGCGGGCAATCCAACCAGCACCCGGTGTGGCAACCTGCACCCTGCATGCAGTAGAACGGGATTCGGTTTCCGAACGAAAGGGCCGTGATGGACCTGCGCTTCAGCAAGGAGGACGAGGACTTCCGGTCCGAGTTCCGGTCGTGGCTCGACACCAACCTCCCGCAGGACATGCGGACCCTGGAGTGGTGGCGCGGCAAGAGCGACGACGAGCAGTTCCAGATCCGCCGTGAGTGGGAGGCCAAGAAGGCCGAGGCCGGCTTCGCCGGCATCCAGTGGCCCACCGAGTACGGCGGTCGCGGGGGCACCCCGACGATGAAGGCGATCTACGACGAGGAGATGGCCAAGGCCAACGCTCCCCGCACCGTCAACCCGCTCGGCCTGGCGTTCCTCGGCCCGACCGTGATGGCGATCGGTACCGATGAGCAGAAGCGCGACATCATCAAGCCGCTGCTGCACACCGAGGTCATCTGGTGCCAGGGCTTCTCCGAGCCCGGCGCCGGCTCCGACCTGGCCGCGCTCCAGATGAAGGCCGAGCCGCAGGGCGACCACTACGTCCTCAACGGCCAGAAGATCTGGACCACCAACGCCATGCACGGCGACAAGATCTTCACGATGGCCCGGACCGGCCCGTCCGAGGGCAGCCGGCACGCCGGCATCTCGATGCTGCTGGTCGACATGCACCAGCCGGGGGTCGAGGCGCGGCCGCTCAAGCAGATCACCGGCGAGAGTGAGTTCGGCGAGGTCTTCTTCACCGACGCGCTCTGCCCGACCACCGAGGTCCTCGGCGGCGAGGGCAACGGCTGGATGACCGCGATGCTGCTGCTGTCGTTCGAGCGCGGCTCGTCGGCGATCGGCCAGTACACCGAGTTCCGCCACCAGTGGGCCGAGGTGGCCGACCTGGCCCGCACCCTGGACCGCGACGGCAAGAAGGCCGCCCAGGACCCGGTGCTGCGCCAGCGGCTGGCCGACGCCCTCATCGACCTGGAGTGCCTGAAGTACCACTCCTGGCACGTCCTCACCCAGACCTCGCAGGGCAAGGACCTGGGCTTCGAGGCCTCGATGACCAAGATCATGTGGAGCGAGGCGTTCCGCAAGGTCAGTGACGCCTACGAGGCGGTGCTCGGCACCGGCTTCCAGGTCCCCGACCCACAGCCCGGGCTGTCGCTGGGGGAGCTCACGACCATGGCCCTGTGGTCGCGCTCGTGCACGATCTGGGGCGGCTCCCAGCAGGTCCAGCGTTCGATCGTCGCCGAGCGTGTGCTCGGCCTCCCGCGATAAGGAGACCGAGACAGATGAAGTTCCAGCTCACCGACGAGCAGCGCGCCCTGCAGGACGCGGTTCGCTCCTACCTGCGTGACAAGTTCGGCCAGCAGCAGGTCCGCGACCTGTACGAGAACCCCGGTACCGACGGCGTCCCCGCCGACCTGTGGCGGGCGGTCGGGGAGCAGGGCTGGCTGGCCGTGCTCGTCCCCGAGGAGCACGACGGCATCGGCCTGGGCCTGCTCGACGCCGCCGTCATCGCCCGGGCCTTCGGGGCCGGCACCGTGCCCGGCCCGTGGCTCGGCACCCTCCTGGTCGGCGAGGCGGTCCGCCTGGCCGGCTCCGACGCCCAGCGCAAGTCCCTGCTCCCCCGCCTCGCCGCCGGCGAGCTCAAGGGCGCCGTGGCGCTGCTCAAGAACGGCTCCAGCCCGACGCCCGCCGGCGCCCCGGCCACCGCCAGCGGCGGCACCCTCAGCGGCCGGCTCGAGCTCGTCGAGTACGCCGGCGTGGCCGACCTCCTGGTGGTCGCGGCGCAGGACGGCCTGTACCTGGTCGACCCGGCGCACGCCACCATCACCACCCACGAGGCCCTGGACCGCACCGTCCGGCTCAACACCGTCGTCCTCGACAACGCCCCCGCGGACCGGCTCGAGAACAGCACCCCCGTGCTGCACCAGGAGCTGCTCGACCGGGCCGCCGTGCTCGTCGCCAACGACCTGGTCGGGATCGCCCGCAAGGCGCTGTCCGACACCGTCGAGTACGACAAGACCCGGGTGCAGTTCGGCAAGCCGGTCGGGTCGTTCCAGGCCATCAAGCACGACCTGGCCGACATCCACCTCGCGGTCACGATGGCCGAGCACGCGGCCACCTACGCCGCGTACGCCTTCGACATCGACGCCCCGGACAAGCAGCTCGCCGCGTCCATCGCCAAGGCTAAGGCGGCCGACACCGCCAGCACCTCGACCGGCGCGATGATCCAGTACCACGGCGGCATCGGCTACACCTGGGAGCACGACAGCCACTTCTACCTCAAGCGCTCCAAGCGCCTGGAGTACCAGTACGGCGACGCCGCGCAGCACCGTGAGCGGATCGCCCAGCTCGCCCTGGACGCATGAGCAAGGTCGCGCTGATCACGGGCGGCGCCTCGGGCTTCGGCGCCGAGGTCGCCCGCCAGCTGGTGCGCCGCGGCGACCGGGTGATCCTCATCGACGTCAACGACAGCGACGGCCAGGCGCTGGCCACCGAGCTCGGCGGCCAGTACCTGCACGCCGACGTCAGCGACTACGACCAGGTCCTCGCGAGCACCGCCGAGGCCGAGCAGGTGCACGGCGGGATCGACCTGTTCTTCCTCAACGCCGGCATCTCCTCGGGCTTCACCCTGGGCCCCGACTTCGACGTCGTGAAGTACAAGCGGGCCATCGGCATCAACCTCGACGGCGTCGTGTACGGCGTGCAGGCCGCGCTCCCTGTCCTGCAGCGCCGGGGCGGCGGCGCGATCGTCTGCACCGCGTCGATGGCGGGCCTGACCGGCACGCCGTTCGACCCGGTGTACGGCGCCAACAAGCACGCCGTCGTCGGGCTGGTACGGGCCCTCGGGCCCGCGCTGGCGCCGCAGGGCATCGTGGTGAACGCCTTCTGCCCCGGCTTCGCCGAGACAAAGATCATCACCGACTTCCGCGGTGTGCTGGAGAGCAGCGGCACGCCGATCATCCCGGTCGAGAAGGCCGGCGCCGCGGTGCTGGAGATCTTCGACAGCGCCGAGGGCGGCCAGGCCTGGCTGCTGCAGGCCGGCCGCGACGTGATGCCCTACCGGTTCCGCGGCATCCCGGGCCCGCTCGACGAGGCGGGCGCGCCGGCGACGCCCCTCGACGCCACAGAGGCGGCCGGCTCCTAGCCGACTGCGACATCGTGCCGCGGCAGGGTGGCGGTCGTGAGCAGCAGCCGGTGCTCCTCCAGGGACAGCACCGACATCGCGGCCGCCGCCACCGCATCGGCCCGGGCGACGGCGGCCCGGCCGCGGCTGGCCGCGAGCGCGTCGGCGTCCCGCCAGACGGTCTGCTGGCAACCCTGTCCGGTCCCGGGGTCGAGCAGGAGCACCGACGTGCAGAAGCCGTCGGCCTCGAGCAGCCACGGCAGCTCCACGTCCTCGTAGGCCTGCACCACCGCCTCGATCCGGTCCGGGTCGGTCTGCACCCGCAGCACCCGCACCCCGGCGCCCTCGGTCGGCCGCTGCGGCACGGCATGGCTGCCGATCCGGTAGCGCTCGACCGTCAGGGTGGCGGCGCCCGCGCCGAGGGCCTGCTCCCGCCAGGGGGCGAGGTCCTTCTCGTACTCGCGCATCGCGTCACCGGACACCCAGAACCACACGAGCAGCACGGTCCCCCGCTCGCGGTCACCGGTCAGCGTGAGGCCGAGCGAGCCGGGGGCGCCGGCGTGCACCTCGCGCCCCCGCTCCGCCCAGGTGACCACCTTGTCCAGCGCCGCCGGGTCCGCCGTCAGGTAGCTCAGTTGTGCGTGCACGATCGGTCTCCCGTCAGGCGTGCGCCAGCTGCTCCACGTAGGCCCGCGGCAGCTCGGAGGCGAGGTCGCGGAACTCCTTCTGCGTCACCGAGTCCCGCAGGGTCGACAGCACCGCGCGGGCGTGCCGGCGGGCCTCGGCCTCGCTGACCCCCTCCAGCTGCGCGACCCGGCGGACGAACTCCTCGAGGTTCATCCGGTGGGCCACCCCGTGGGTGTGCGACATCCCGCGCAGCAGCGCCGCCGCCAGCTCGGGCGGGACCTCCTTGCGCAGGTCGTCGACCTCGCCGCCGGCGATCCGCTCGGCCAGCACCTCCAGCACCGCCTCGCTGACCCGCCGCGCCGCCTCCCGGTCGACCCCGGCCCGGTCCGCGACCCGGGACAGCCACTGCTCGATGCTCAGGACCTGCCCGGGTGGGTGGTAGCCGCGCTCGTACAGCGGCCGGTAGTCCTTGGGCAGCTCCGACACCACGTCGTACATCTCGTCGGCGGTCAGCGCCCGGCTGAGCGCGTAGAGCACCGCGCGCGCATGCGCCTCGGCCGTCTGCTCGTCGACGCCCTCGCGCTCGGCCGTCCGCTGCAGGAAGTCCCGCACGGTGAGCAGCTGTCGGGGGCTGCTCTTGTCCACCCAGTACCGCAGCGGTTCGGGCAGCATGTCGGCCAGGCTGCGGGCCTCGCCGGTGGACAGCCGCTCGGACAGCGTCGTCAGCACCGCTCGGGTCGCCCGCTCCGCGACCGTGGGGTCTACCCCCGCCTCGCGCGCCACCAGTGCCAGGAACTGCTGCTCGTCCATGCAGCGGGCTGTTCCCGCCTGCCCGTCACTCAACAGCGCACGAAGGCCCGGCCGCTCCCCCTCTGCGACCGAGCCTTCGGCGTCCCCGAAGGGAGCGCTGGGCGCCGCGGCGCCCTCACCAGGCACGACGTGGGACGGACCCGATCCTCGCGCCGTCGGCAGGTGCGAAAAGGGTTACCCGCGCCGCAGCGAGGCCGGCGACAGCTCGCCCACCGCGCGGTGCCCGGACAGGCCCAGCTGCAGGTCCAGGTCGGCCAGGAAGGACCGCAGCACGTGCTCGACCCCGGCCTGCCCGGCCAGCGCGAGCCCGTACACCCAGGGCCGCGCCAGC
>JAOPVD010000345.1 GCA_025966295.1 Frankiales bacterium
CGCGGCGCTCGCCCTGGTGGCGGAGCGCACCCACCACACGCCGTCCGCCCCGCTGCCGGTGCTCCCGCTGGTGGCGACCGTCGGCGTCGGGCTGGGGGTGGCCGGCGCGGTCCGGCGCCGCCGGCGCCGGCTGGGCTAGCTGCCGGCTAGGGCTTTTGTTGCACCTCGGCCCGGCGTGCCAGGTCGTCGAGCGCCGTGTGCAGGTGCTCGGGGTACTCCATCGGCAGGAAGTGGCTGCCCGGCAGCACGCTGATCTGCGCGTGCGGGATCTTCGCGGCGCAGTCGATCACGTCGTGCATCGAGGTGAGGACGTCGTGCTTGCCGGCGACCAGCGTCACCGGGCAGGTCACGAACTGCAGGTCCATCGGGTCGTGGTCGGCCGCGGCCACGGCCAGCTCGCCGTACCAGCTCCAGTCGTGCCGCAGGAACTGCTCGAGCATCGGCACCACGATGCTGGGCTTGGCGGCCGGCAGCATGAAGCCGGAGTGGGTGATCAGCCAGGCCGTCTTGCTGTTGACCGGGATCCGGGCGGTCAGCCAGGTCAGCGCCGGACCGGCGGCGCGGCCGGCCTTGGCCGCGCGCGTCGAGATCGGCTTGCGGAGCCGGCGCGGGATGCGGAGCGGGCCGCCCATCGTCGAGAACGTCCCGCCCGGCACGCCGGCGACCGCCATGATCCCGGCGACCCGGTCGGGGTGCCGGTGCGCGAACTCGAAGGCGATGTTGACGCCGATCGACCAGCAGGCCACCAGGGCCCTGTCGATGCCCCGCGCGTCCATGACGGCCACCATGTCGGCGACGTGGTCCTCGATCCGGATCCGGGCCGGGTCCTGCGGTCGGGCGGACCCGAACGTGCCGCGCTGGTACCACGTGACGGTGTCGTAGCCGCTGCCCTCCGCGACCAGGGACGGCCAGGCCTCCGGGATGGTGCCGAGGCCGTTGGCGATCACCAGCGGCACGCCGGGATGGTCGCTGCGCCAGGCCAGGATCTCGGTGCCGTCGGCACTCGTGACGGGAAACGTGGTGGCCACGAGCGCGCAGCCTAGGCGGGTTGCCCAGCCTCCAGGACCCGCGGCAGGTCGCGCCGCGACAGTGCGCTGAGCCGGAGCGCCTGGCCGGAGGTGAGCAGCAGCTTGACCGGGCCGCGGTCCGGGACCTCGAAGCCGGCCACCTCGTCCCAGCCGAAGCGGCGCACCCGCAGGCCGTTGCAGATCTCGAGGCCGGCAGGGGCGGCCACCACCCGGGCCCGCAGCACCCACACCAGCGCGGCCAGCGGCACGAGCAGCGCCGGCGCGAGCCACGGGCTCGACAGCCCCAGGGGGAGGGCGCCGAGGAATGCCACCAGCACCACGGCGAGCGTCGTGCGCTCGGGTCGGACCTGCACCTTCTCCACGCCCTCCATGGTGTCACCTAGGCTGCGGGCACCGCCTCCCGTGACCCCGCCCGACCGGCGCGGCCCGTTTCTCTCTCCTTCGAGGTCCGCATGGCCAGCAGCAACAAGCCCCGTTCCAGCGACGTGACCGAGGGCGACCGGCGCGCCCCGGCCCGCGCGATGCTCCGCGCGGTCGGACTCACCGACGCCGACGTCGACAAGCCGCAGATCGGCATCGCCTCGTCGTGGAACGAGATCACGCCGTGCAACCTCTCGCTCGCCCGGCTGGCCGAGGCAGCCAAGCAGGGGGTCAACGAGGGCGGCGGCTTCGCGATGCAGTTCGGGACCATCTCGGTCTCGGACGGGATCTCGATGGGCCACGAGGGCATGCGCGCCTCGCTGGTCTCCCGCGAGGTCATCGCCGACTCCGTCGAGACGGTCGTGTTCGCCGAGCGGCTCGACGGCACCGTCACCCTCGCCGGCTGCGACAAGTCCCTGCCCGGCATGCTGATGGCGGCGGCCCGCCTCGACCTCGCGTCGGTGTTCGTCTACGCCGGCTCGACGCTGCCCGGCAAGCTGCGCGGGCCGGACGGCAAGGACGAGGACCTCACGATCATCAGCGTGTTCGAGGCGGTCGGGGCCTGCGCCCGCGGCCTCATCACGCGCGACGAGCTGACCGCGATCGAGAAGGCGGCCTGCCCCGGCGAGGGCGCCTGCGGCGGCATGTACACCGCCAACACGATGGCCGCGGCCGCCGAGGCGCTCGGCATGGCGCTGCCCGGCTCGGCCGCCCCGCCGGCGGTCGACAAGCGGCGCGACGACATCGCGCTGCGGTCCGGCAAGGCCGTGGTCAACCTCATCGAGAAGGGCATCACCGCCCGCCAGATCCTCACCAAGGAGGCGTTCGAGAACGCCATCACCGTGGTGATGGCGCTCGGCGGCTCGACCAACGCGGTGCTGCACCTGCTGGCCATCGCGCACGAGGCGCACGTCGACCTGAGCTACGACGACTTCAACCGCATCGGCGACCGGGTGCCGCACCTGGCCGACGTGAAGCCGTTCGGCAAGTACGTGATGACCGACATCGACCGCATCGGCGGCATCCCGGTCGTCATGAAGGCGTTGCTCGACGCCGGCCTGCTGCACGGCGATGTGCTGACCTGCACCGGCAAGACCCTCGCCGAGAACCTGGCGGAGATGGACATCGCGCCGCTCGACGGCGAGGTCATCCGCGGGCTGTCCAACCCGATGCACGCGACCGGCGGCATCACCATCCTGCGGGGCTCGCTGTCGCCCGACGGCTCCGTGGTCAAGAGCGCCGGCTTCGACAGCGACGTGTTCGAGGGCCCGGCCCGGGTGTTCGACGGCGAGGGCGGCGTCATGGACGCCATCGAGCAGGGCACGCTCCACAAGGGCGACGTCATCGTCATCCGCTACGAGGGCCCCAAGGGCGGTCCCGGCATGCGCGAGATGCTCATGGTCACCGGCGCCATCAAGGGCGCCGGCCTCGGCAAGGACGTGCTGCTGCTCACCGACGGCCGCTTCTCCGGCGGTACGACGGGGCTGTGCGTCGGCCACATCGCCCCGGAGGCCACCGACGGCGGCCCCATCGCGCTGGTCGCCGAGGGCGACCGGATCCGGCTGGACCTGGCGGCCCGCACGCTGGACCTGCTCGTCGACGCCGGCGAGCTGGAGCGGCGCAAGGCCGGCTGGAAGCCGCTCGAGCCGCGCTACACGACCGGGGTGCTCGGCAAGTACGCCAAGCTCGTCGGCTCCGCCGCCCAGGGCGCCATCACCGGCTGACGGGCGGCGTACCAGCATGTGGGATGGGCGTCTCATAAAGTTGACACCAGGCGGGTCGGCAGGCAGGCTTGGCCGCATGCGCCGCATCCTCGTAGTTCTCCAGCGCGACTGCTGACCATCCCGCAGTCGCGCTGACCCCTCCGTGCCACCGGCACGAGGGGTTCTTTTTTGCCCGCAGCGCCCCGCACGCCCTGACCCCCGAAGGACCGGAAGATGACAGCACCAGAGAGCCTCACCGGAGCCCAGTCGCTCGTGCGCAGCCTCGAGAGCGTCGGTGCCGAGGTGGTCTTCGGGATCCCGGGTGGTGCGATCCTGCCGGCGTACGACCCGATCTTCGACAGCAAGAAGCTCCGCCACATCCTGGTCCGGCACGAGCAGGGCGCCGGCCACGCGGCCGAGGGCTACGCGCAGGCCACCGGCCGGGTCGGCGTCTGCATGGCCACCAGCGGCCCGGGCGCGACCAACCTGGTGACGCCCATCGCCGACGCCTACATGGACTCGGTGCCGATCGTGGCCATCACCGGCCAGGTGCCCAGCGCCGCCATCGGGACCGACGCGTTCCAGGAGGCCGACATCTGCGGCATCACGATGCCGATCACCAAGCACAACTTCCTCGTCCAGCACGTCGACGACATCCCGCGGACCATCGCCGAGGCCTTCCACATCGCCGCGTCCGGCCGCCCGGGCCCGGTCCTGGTCGACGTGCCCAAGGACATCCTGCAGGCCATCGGGCAGTTCTCCTGGCCGCCGGTCCTGGACCTGCCGGGCTACCACCCGACCACCCGTCCGCACGCCAAGCAGATCCGCGAGGCGGCCCGGCTGATCGCCGAGGCCAAGCGCCCGGTGCTGTACGTCGGTGGCGGCGTCCTGAAGGCCCGCGCCGCGGCCGAGCTGCGGGTGCTGGCCGAGCTCACCGGCATCCCCGTCGTGACCACCCTGATGGCCCGCGGTGCCTTCCCCGACAGCCACCCGCAGCACCTCGGGATGCCGGGCATGCACGGCTCGGTGGCCGCGGTCACGGCGTTCCAGAAGAGCGACCTGCTCATCTGCCTGGGCGCCCGCTTCGACGACCGCGTCACCGGCAAGCTGTCGAGCTTCGCCCCGGAGGCGAAGATCATCCACGCCGACATCGACCCGGCCGAGATCGGCAAGAACCGCGAGGCCGACGTGCCCATCGTCGGGGACTGCCGGGAGACCCTCGCCGACCTCGTCGTCGCGGTGCAGGAGGCGTACGCCGCCGGCACCCGGGCGGACCTCACCGCCTGGTGGAAGCAGCTCGACAACTGGCGGGAGACCTACCCGCTCGGCTACGAGGAGCCCACCGACGGCTCGCTCGCGCCGCAGTACGTGATCGAGCGGATCGGCAAGATCGCCGGCCCGGAGGCGATCTACGCCAGCGGCGTCGGCCAGCACCAGATGTGGGCCTCGCAGTTCATCTCCTACGAGAACCCCTACACCTGGCTGAACTCCGGCGGCGCCGGGACGATGGGCTACGCCGTCCCGGCCGCCATGGGCGCGAAGGTCGGCCGTCCCGAGGCGACCGTCTGGGCGATCGACGGCGACGGCTGCTTCCAGATGACCAACCAGGAGCTCGTCACCTGTGCGATCGAAGGCATCCCGATCAAGGTCGCCGTCATCAACAACGGCAACCTCGGCATGGTCCGGCAGTGGCAGACGCTGTTCTACGACGGCCGCTACTCCAACACCAACCTGCAGTCCAAGCGGATCCCGGACTTCGTGAAGCTCGCCGATGCGATGGGCTGCGTCGGCCTGCGCTGCGACACCAAGGCCGACGTGGATGCGACCATCGAGAAGGCGATGGCGGTCGACGACATGCCCGTCGTCATCGACTTCGTGGTGGGCCAGGACGCGATGGTCTGGCCGATGGTGCCCGCCGGCACGAGCAACGACGAGATCCTGGCCGCCCGCGACACCCGTCCCGTCTGGGGAGAGGACGACGTCTGATGACGACCCGCCACACGCTCTCGGTCCTGGTCGAGGACAAGCCCGGTGTGCTCGCCCGGGTCGCGGCGCTGTTCAGCCGCCGCGGCTTCAACATCGAGTCGCTGGCCGTCGGCCCGACCGAGCACCCCACCACGTCGCGCATGACCATCGTCGTCGCGGTCGACGACCTGCCGCTCGAGCAGGTCACCAAGCAGCTCAACAAGCTGGTCAACGTGCTGAAGATCGTGGAGCTGGACCCGACCGCCGCGGTGCAGCGCGAGCTGCTCCTGGTGAAGGTCAAGGCCGATCTCACGACCCGCTCACACGTGCTCGAGACGGTCCAGCTCTTTCGCGCCAAGGTCGTCGACGTCGCCACCGACGCCGTCACGATCGAGGCCACGGGCACCGCCGACAAGCTGTCCGCCCTCATCAAGGTCCTGGAGCCGTTCGGCATCCGGGAGCTCGTCCAGTCCGGCATGGTCGCCGTCGGTCGCGGTTCGCGATCGATGACCGGTGCCGAGAACCGCCTCCGCTCCGCCTCCTAAGTTCTCGGAAGGAACTCCCACTCCCATGGCAGCAGAAGTCTTCTACGACGACGACGCCGACCTCGCGCTCATCCAGAGCAAGAAGGTGGCCGTCCTCGGCTACGGCAGCCAGGGCCACGCCCATGCGCTGTCGCTCCGCGACTCGGGGGTCGACGTCCGCATCGGTCTTCCCGAGGGCAGCAAGAGCCGCGCCAAGGCCGAGGCCGACGGGCTGCGCGTCGTGACGCCGGCCGAGGCCAGCGCCGAGGCCGACGTCATCATGGTCCTGGCGCCGGACACCGTGCAGCGCAAGCTGTACGAGACCGACATCGCCCCGCACCTCACCGACGGCAAGGCGCTGCTGTTCGGCCACGGCCTCAACATCCGCTTCGGGCTCATCACCCCGCCGGCCGGCGTGGACGTGGCCATGGTCGCCCCGAAGGGGCCCGGCCACCTGGTCCGCCGGCAGTTCCAGGACGGCCGCGGCGTGCCGTGCCTCATCGCCGTCGAGCAGGACGCGACCGGCACCGCGCAGGCCCTGGCGCTGTCGTGGGCCAAGGGCATCGGCGGCACCCGCGCCGGCGTCATCAAGACCACCTTCACCGAGGAGACCGAGACCGACCTGTTCGGTGAGCAGGCCGTCCTCTGCGGCGGTGCGGCGGCCCTGGTGCAGACCGGCTTCGAGGTCCTCATCGAGGCCGGCTACCAGCCGGAGATCGCCTACTTCGAGTGCCTGCACGAGCTCAAGCTCATCGTCGACCTGATGTACGAGGGCGGCATCGGCAAGATGCGCTGGTCGATCTCGGACACCGCCGAGTTCGGTGACTACGTCACCGGGCCGCGCATCATCACGCCGGAGACCAAGGCCGAGATGAAGCGCGTGCTGTCCGAGATCCAGGACGGCACCTTCACCAAGCGCCTCATCGCCGACGACGAGGCCGGCGGCCCCGAGCTGGCGGCCTTCCGCAAGCAGGGCGCTGAGCACCCGATCGAGGTCGTCGGCGCCAAGCTGCGCCCGATGATGGCCTGGATCGCGCCCGAGTAGCCACCTCCCGCACGACGAAGGCCCGCTCCGTACGGAGCGGGCCTTCGTCGTTACGGGTCTAGCTGGCGTAGTAGCCGAACACGTCCAGGGCCAGGCTGGCCGAACCGACCGCGTTGCGGACCCGGACCTTGCCGGCGTTGCCGCCCGCGGTCGGCACCCGGGTGAGCGCCGGCGCCGACCCGCTGAGGCGGGCCGGCAGGCTGAGCACGGTGGGCGCGAACGAGCCGCCGGTCGGGTAGGCCGCGACGAACGTCGTCACCGTCGGCACCGCACCGACGAGGCTCAGCACCAGAGACTGGGCACCGGTCGGGACGCCGTAGCCGACGAAGCCGTCCGGGTTGCTGGTCTCGGCCACCGCGGTGTCGCGCGGCTGCCCCGCCGGGTAGCCGCTCGGACCGCTCACCCGCTGCGGCAGCGTGGGCCGGTAGGAGTAGCCGGAGCCGCCGTACCAGCCGGCGATGTCGGCGACCAGGTGCGTCGCCCCCACGACGTTGCGGAAGCGCACCTTGCCGCCGCTGCCGACGCGCACCGTCACCAGGTTGGTGGCGGACTGCCCGGCGCCGGTGATGACCTGGCCGACGGTGGGGGAGCCGCCGGTCGCGTAGCCCTGCACCTGGGTGGCCTTGGTCGGCGTGACGACCGTGAGGTTCAGGACCACCGCCGTGGCGGTGCTGGGGATGCCGTTGCGGCCCACCACCTGGAGGTCGAGGGTGCCCCCCTGGCCGACCGCGCCCTTGCGGACGCCGGTGCCGGTCCGGGTGTCCATCACCCGCGTCGGGCTGAGGGCGTGCAGGCCCGAGCCGGCGCCCTCGCGGAAGTAGCCGACGACCGCCGCGCTGATCTTCGCGCCGCCACCGTCGTTCCGGACCCGCAGGTACCCGCGGCCGAGCGGCACGGTGGCGAGCGCACTGCGGGTCAGGCCGCGCGCCACGTACAGGTTGGCCACGTCCGGCAGCGGCGCGGCCGCGGCTCGTGGCAGCGCGTAGGCACGGACCTGGCTGGTGGCGGTGCCCACCGCCCTGGCGGTGAGGTTCAGCAGCACCGCGGTGGCGTCCGCGGGCACGCCGTACCGGCCGGCCACCTGGACGCTCTTGGTGAAGCCGCCGCCGGCATCGGTCGGGGACAGCACGCCGGTGGCGTTGGTCAGCGGGGTGTACAGCGAGCCCGGCAGCGCCGGCGTCGCCCAGCCCAGGTCCCGGAACATCCCGAGCATGACCTCGCCCGGGTCCCGGGTCACGTCGCCCTGCTCGGCGAACGGAGTCATGAGCGCGTCCCGGTCACCGCGCGGGTAGGACTCGTCGGACACGTGGCTGAAGCTGCTGCCCGGCTCGAAGCCGCTGAGCGACGCCTGGTCGTTGTACGGCGCGTACAGCCGCGGCTCGCGGCCGCGGTCGGCGCCCGCGCCCTCCGGGCCGTTCCAGTAGACGGCGTTGCTGGTCAGGGCGTTGGTGAGCTCCTGGCTGTGGTTCGGGTAGTCGAGGATCGGCCTGCCGTCGCTGGTCTCGGTGAACAGGTCGTAGACCAACGGGACATTGTCGTACGGGTACTCGGCGTAGTACGCGAACGGGTCGTCGGGGACCGCGTCCGCTGAGCCGAGGAAGCCCAGCCCGTGGCCGAGCTCGTGCAGGACCACCGACTCGAAGTCGTAGCAGGAGCCGTTGGTCGGCGTCGTCGCGGGCGCAACGGTGCAGGGCGCCGCCGCGATCCCCTCGGGCGAGGCGCCGTAGTAGAAGAGGCTGCGGTTGTCGGAGAACTCCGCCTTGATCTCGGCCCTGCCGCCGCTGACGTCCGCGCCGGCCAGCGCCTCGGCAAGGGCGATCGGAAAGTACACGCCGTCGGCGAGAACCATCGAGTCCGGCCCGGCGCCGCCGAGCTGGTCGGGCTCGGCGAACGCCTTGAGCGTCGCCGCGACGGTGATGGTCTGGGTCGACGCGACGGTGTGCGACCAGATGTCGACGGCCCGCTGGAAGGCGGCCTTGGCGTCGGCGTTGCTGGGGTCGTTGATCGCGGTGTCGTAGTTGACGACCCAGGTGGAGAGCCGGGTGGATCTCTGGGCGCGCGGCTGCGCCG
>JAOPVD010000351.1 GCA_025966295.1 Frankiales bacterium
CCGCATCGCACAGCACGACGCCGTGCATCTGGCCGGCCAGCCCGACGGCGCGTGGGGGCGCGGCCCGCAGCGCCTCGCCCAGATGGCCGACGACCGCGGTCAGGGCCGCCCACCAGGCGACCGGGTCGGTCTCGGCCCAGCCCGGCTGTGGGGCGCTGACGTCGTACGCCGCCTCGCCCTCGGCCAGCAGCCGCCCGTCCTCGCCGACCAGGGCGGCCTTCAGGCCGCTGGTGCCCAGGTCGACCCCCAGGTAGGACCCGCCGCCGGGCACTCAGTCGCTCCCGAGGCGCTCCGCCATGAAGGCCCGGGCGTGCGTGGCGAGGTCGAGGGAGTCCTCCCACAGGTTGCGCCACACGGCGAGGGTGTTGCTCAGGTCGGGGTGGACGACGGCCGAGGAGAAGCTCTCGAATGTCACCGGTCCGGTGAAGCCGCTGTCGCGGACCGCACCCAGGAAGGTGTCGAAGTCGATGGTGCCGCTGCCGAGGTAGCCGCGGTGCGACTCCCCCACGTGGACGTAGCCGAGCCGGGAACCGGCCAGCCGCACCGGCTCGACGTAGCCGTTCTCCTCGATGTTCACGTGGTAGCTGTCGAGGTGCACGCCGATGGCCGCGCCGGTGTCGTCGATGAGGGCGAGCATGTCGGCGACGGTGTTGACGACGTTGGTCTCGTAGCGGTTCACCACCTCGAGCGCCAGCGACAGCCCGGCGTCGGAGGCCTGCTTGGCCAGCCAGGTCATCGACTCGACGACGTGCTGCCGCCCGGCCGGCGACATCGGGCGGGGGTACTTGCCGAGCTTGGAGTACAGGACGCCGCACAGGTGGCTGGCGCCGATCCCGTGCGCCACCTCGACGGCGGCGGCCAGCCGGTCGCGGCCGCGGGCCACCACCGCGGGGTCCTCGCTGGAGACGTCGGTGGCGTCGTCGAGGCCCAGCGAGCAGGCGGCGCCGAGGCCGTTGTCCTGCAGCAGCCGGCGGGTCATGGCGGCGTCCACCGTGGACGGGTCGAGGATCGGGACCTCGATGAGGTCGAAGCCGACCTGACGGGTGGACTCGATCGCGTAGCGGGCGGAGGCTTCGGACCAGTCCCCCACCCATACGAGGGCGTGCACGCCGAGGGGGTTCACAGCAGGTTCCTTCCTGGAGGTGCTGGTGGGGTGGTCAGGCGGCGAGCGCGCCGGTGACGAGGCCGACGAGCTCCTCGCCGGACGTCTGGTCGACCTGGCGGTGGGCGATCGAGCTGCCGGCCCGCATCACCCAGACGCCGTCGGCGAGCCGCATCACCTGGTCGAAGTTGTGGCTGATCAGCAGGATCGTCAGGCCGCGCTCCCGCAGCCCGCGGATGAGCTCCTCCACCCGGGCCGTCTCCTGGACGCCCAGCGCCGCGGTCGGCTCGTCCATGATGACGATCTTGGAGCCCCACCCGGCGGCGCGCGCGATGGACACCGCCTGCCGCTGGCCGCCGGACAGCCGGCGCACCCGCGAGGTCACCGAGGGCACGTTGATGGCGAGGGCGGAGACCATCTCCTTGGCCTTGTCCCGCATGCCCTTGCGGTCCAGGAACTGCACCGGCCCCAGCCCGCGGGTCAGCTCTCGGCCAAGGAAGAGGTTCTGCCAGACCGTCAGGTCGTCGACCAACGCCAGGTTCTGGTGGACGGTCTCGATGCCGGCACGTCGGGCCTGGTCCGGCGAGTGGAAGTCGATCGCGGTGCCGTCCAGGGAGATGGTGCCGCTGTCCGGCCGATGCACCCCGGACAGGCAGCGGATCAGCGTCGACTTGCCGGCGCCGTTGTCGCCGATGAGGGCGGTGACCTTGCCGCGGGGCAGCCGGATGGAGGCCTGCTTGATGGCCTGCACGCTGCCGAAGCTCTTGCGCAGCCCGTCGACGACGAGGACGTCGTCGCTGTCGGTGGCCGCCGTGGGACCGGGCTCGTACGTCGTGGTCATCGCTGGAACCTCGTCAGGAAGGCAGCGAGCACCACGACGATGCCGACTGCGAGCGGTTGGTAGAACTGCGAGACCCCGAGCAGCGTCAGGCCGTTGACCAGCGACGCGAGCAGCAGCGCGCCGACCACGGGCCCGGCGATCGTGGCGCGGCCGCCGAACAGGCTGACGCCGCCCAGGACGACCGCGGCCACCGAGTTGAGCAGGAAGCTGGTGTTGCTCGCCGGCTCAGCCGCGCCGACGCGGGCCACCAGCAGCACCGCCGCGATCCCGGCCAGCGCGCCGGAGATCAGGTAGACGGCCACCTTCACCCGGACGTTGTGCACGCCGGTCGACCGGGCCGCCTCGGTGGAGCCGCCGACCGCCAGGATGTGCACGCCGAGCCGGGTGCGGAACAGCACCACGTGTGCCACCACGGCCACCACGGCGGCCACGATCACCGACCAGGTGAAGGGCCCGACGCCGTCGGCCGACAGCCGCAGCAAGAACCCGTCGAGCACCGGCTGCGGCTTGCCGTTGGCGATGATCAGGGCGAGGCCGGACGCGGCGGACAATGTGCCGAGGGTGACGATGAAGTCGGTGATGCCGCCCTTGGCCACCACCAGGCCGTTGACCAGGCCGACCGCGGTGGCGGCCGCGATGCCGGCCAGGATGGCCCAGCCGATGCCGGCGTCGGTCGCGTAGACCTGTCCGAGCACCACCGCCCCGAGCGTCATGGTGGAGGCGACCGACAGGTCGATGCCACCGGTCGCGATGACGAAGGCCTGGCCCACGGCCAGCACGACCAGGATGGCGCTGGCCTGCAGGACGGCCTCGATGTTGCCGCGGGACAGGAACGTCCCGTCGAGGGCCCCGAAGGCCACGACCAGCAGCACCAGGGCCACCGGAGCGGCGATCTCGGGCAGCGGCAGGTCGACCAGCCGGTCGCGCCAGCTGGGTCGCGCGGCGGTGAGAGCGGTCATGAGTGGCTCCTGCCGTTACGGCGTGGGGGACACGAGCGGGTTCTGGAAGGCCTGGAACGGCGCCGGGAACTTCGCGATCGCCTGGTCGGCCACGTCCTGGGTGACGAGCGCGGTGGGCGCCTTGACGCTGCTGGGCAGGGTGGTGCCCTTCACCGCCGCCTCGCAGGCCTGCACGCCCATCGAGCCGATGGCGTACGGGTACTGCGCGACCGTGGCCGTCAGGTCGCCGCTCTTCACGGCCTCGAGCGCGTCCTTGTTGCCGTCCACGCTGATGACCGCGATCTTCCCGGTCTTGCGGGCGTTGGCGACCGCCCGGGCGATGCCGAGGCCCATGTCGTCGTTGGCGGCGAAGAAGCCCTTGAGGTCGGGGTGCGCCCGCATCAGGTCGGTGGCGGCGGTCAGCGCCTTCTGGCGCTCCCAGTCGGCGGCCACGGTCTGGACGATGGTGGCCTTGCCCTGGACGGCCTTGGTGAAGCCCTCGAGCCGGGCGCCGCTGGTGACGTCGCCGGCGATGCCGCCGATGAGGGCCACCTTGCCGCTGCCGCCGATGGCCTTGAGCATCTGCTCGCCGCCCTTGCCGCCGGCCTCGACGTTGTCGGTACCGATGTAGGTCGCGATCTTGACGCCGGCCGCGGAGGCGGCCTTGGCGTCCACCGGGCTGTCGATGTTGACGATCGGGACGTTCTTGCGGGCCAGCTGCGCGAGCCCCTGAACCAGGTTGCTGCCGGAGATCGGGTTCACGACGAAGCAGTTGAAGCTCTGCCCGGCCATCGCGGTGAGCTTGTCGGCCTGGCCCGTGGTGTCGGTGATGCTGGTGGCGGCCTGGACGGTGACGGCCAGGCCGTCCGTCTTGGCCTGGGAGTTGATGCCGTTCTGCATGGCCTGGAAGAAGGGGTTGTCGAGCCCCTTGATCACGGCGGCCACCTTGACGGCGCCGGAGCCGGAGCTGCTGCTGGCGGCGGGCTTGCTGGAACCGCCACAGGCGGTGAGGAGCAGTGCGGCGCCGGCGAGGGTCGCGGCGTAGGTCATCGGGCGGGTCGGCTTCATCATGAGCGCCTCCTTTGCGTCTAGCGATAGACACTGATCCTCTGTTTCATGCTTGTCAAGAGACAGATACATCTTGATATGCGCCACGTCACAGTCTTAACATCACGAGGTGCCTGCCCAGCCCTCGCTCGCCAGCGAGGCTCCCGAAGCGCGGCGCGCGCTGGATCCGATGGACCCCCGCGCCGCCGCCGACATCGACCTGGGCACCGCCGAGCTGCTCGCCCTCTACCGGACGACCGGCCCGCTGACCCGGGCCGAGGTGTCCGAGCGCACCGGCTGGGCGCGGATGACGGTCAACAGCCGCCTGGACCGGCTGGTCGACCTGGGGCTGCTCGAGCCGCACGGGCAGACGACCGCGGCCCGCGGCCGGCCCGCCACCCGCTTCCGCTTCCACGCCGGCCGCGGCGCGCTGCTGGTCGCCGACATCGGCGCGTCCGGGATGCGGCTGGCGCTCTGCGACCTCGGGGGCGCCGTCCGGCGCCGGGTCGACGTGCCGGTCGACATCGCCGCCGGCCCGGACGCGGTCCTCGGCGAGGTGGAGCGGCACTTCGACCAGATGGTGGCCGCGGAGGGCGTCGCCGGGGCCGTCTGGGGCGTCGGGGCCAGCCTGCCGGGCCCGGTGGAGTACGCGACCGGCACCATCGTCGAGCCGCCGATCATGACCGGCTGGAACGGCACCCGGGTGCCGGACCGGTTCGGCCCGCGGTACGGCGTACCGGTGGTCGTCGAGAACGACGTGAACGCGATGGCCCGCGGCGAGCAGGCCACCTGCTACCCCGACGTCGCCGACCTGCTGTTCGTCAAGACCGGCACCGGCGTCGGCGCCGGCGTGATCGCCAACGGCGCGGTGCTGCGGGGCGCCCAGGGCGCCGCCGGCGACATCGGGCACACCTGGGCCGACGCCGGCGAGGCCGGCCCGCGCCCGCTATGCCGCTGCGGCAAGCAGGGCTGCGTGGAGTCGTACGCCAGCGGCTGGGCGATCGTGCGGGACCTGGTGGCGGCCGGCCGGTCGGTCACCTCGGTGGACCAGGTGGTGGAGCTGGTCCTGAACGGCGACCCCGTGGCGACCAGCCTGGTGCGCGACGCCGGCCGGGTGATCGGCGCCAGCCTGGCGCACGTCGTGAGCCTGCTCAACCCGTCGGTCATCGTGGTCGGTGGCCAGCTGGCCGCCGCCGACGAGCACCTGCTGGCCGGCATCCGGGAGCGCATCTACGCCCGCTCGCTGCCGCTGGCCACCCGCGAGCTGCAGATCACCCGCAGCCGGCTGGACGGCGACGCCGGCGTGCTGGGCCTGGCCCGCGGAGTGGCCGACACCGTGCTGTCCCCGGCCGTGCTGACCGGCCGCGCCGCCTCCTGAGCCCGGCGCCAGGCCGAAACGACGAAGGACCCGACCGGGTGGTCGGGTCCTTCGACTGTCTCGCTCGTGGAGGTGCCGGGAATCGAACCCGGGTGCTCCGGTACCAGAACAGGGCTTCTCCGGGCGCAGCTGACTGTGCTTTTCTCGGCCCTCCCGGTCGCGTCAGCACGCCGGGAACAGGCTCAGCCGCGGTAGTTCACCACCCGCCCCCGCGGCCAAAACGGGTGGTGGTCCTCCTTGCGATGCCAGGTCCTGGGCCGGAGGCTCTCCCAGGCTGACAGCGACGTCCCTAGCTGCTAGGCAGCGAGGACGTACGCGCGCGGACTGTTGTCGGCGCTTGATTTTTTTCCGACATTTCGTGGTTAACGAGATCATCGTCGGCTTCCTCGGCCCGCTTCCCCTG
>JAOPVD010000371.1 GCA_025966295.1 Frankiales bacterium
GTGGCACCGGCGGGATGCCGTCGGTGCCTGGGTGACGGCCGGGCTGGCGCTCTGGGCCGGCGCCGCCTTCGCTGCACCGCTCGCCGACACCGGGGGCGGCGGCCCGATCGCGGTCCTGGGGCTGCGCGGGCTCGGCGCCGGGGCGCTGCTCGTCGGGCTCGTGATCATGGCGCAGGCCAGCTTGCTGACCAAGGTCGTCACCGCGATCCTGGCCGGGGTGCTGGCCATGGGCGTCGCCGCCGTCGGCGTCGTCGGCACGGCGGTGGTGTCGTCCTACGACGACCAGGCCCGGCAGACGGTGTCGGAGGCCGCGTCGGCCCGCCTCACGGCGCTCAGCGACCTGGGTGAGTCGACCCGGCAGACCGCCGGCCTGTTCGTGCTGGCCTGTGGCGCCTCCACCCGGTGCGACAACCCGAGCGACGCCGCCAACCTGCTGAAGGCGCTGGGGGCGCCCGGCGTCGACGACTTCCTGGTGCGGGTGCCGGCCACCGGCCGCCCCGTCCTGCTCGCCCAGCGGTCGGCGGGCATCGGCGCCAGCGTCCTGCTCGGCCTGAAGGCGCAGGCGCCGGTGCAGTACGTGCTGCGGGCCGCCGGCGCCGCCCGGCCGCAGGAGGGGTTCCAGAGTCCGGTCCGGCTCGCCGGCTCGCCGCCGTCGCTCGCCGTCGTCGGCGTCGCCGGGGTCACCGACGTGAGCCGTCCGCAGGCGGCGCCGGCGTCGGTCTACGTCTACGGCGTCGTGCTCGACACGCAGTACGCCCGCCGGTCGCTGAACCTCGGCGGGTACGGCCTGTTCCTGCTGTCCGGCGACCCGCTGCAGGTGGTGGCCGCGGACAAGAGCAGCAACCAGGCCCAGCGGGTCATGCAGATCGCCCAGCAGGCCGGCGTCGCCCGGCGGCTGCCGGAGTCCGGCCGCACGGTCGGCTCGGAGGGCAGCAACCCGACGGTGGCGTTCCTGCCGGTCCGGGAGCTGCCCGGTGGGCGCGCGATCGGCGTGCTGGCGGTGTCCCGCGACGCCGGCGACGCGCTGCTGGGGGAGCGGCAGGCCCTCCGGCTGCTGGTCATCACCTCGCTGAGCGCGCTGCTCGTGGTGGCGCTGGCCGCGCTGGTGCTCGGCCGGCGCACCGTCGAGCCGGTGCGCCAGCTCACCGCGGCCGCGAAGCGGGTGGCGAGCGGTGACCTGACGGCCACCACCGGGCTGCGCGGCCGGGACGAGGTCGGCACCCTGTCGCGCACCTTCGACGACATGACCGACTCGCTGGGACGGCTCACCGGCGACCTGCGCGACTCCGCGGCCCGGCTCGAGACCGTCCTGGCGTCGATGACCGACGGGCTGCTCGCGACCGACGCCGACGGGATCGTCACCTCCGTCAACCGGGCGGCCCTGGAGATGCTCTGCCTCGAGGAGCCCGACGTCCTCGGCGAGCGCCTCCAGGTCGTCGCTGACGTGCGGGACGCCTCCGGGGGCCCGCTGGCCGACCCCGACCTCGTGCTGCGCGACGAGCCCGGCGAGGTGCACCGGCCGGACGGCAGCACCCTCCCGGTGCGCGTCGCGATCACCCCCTTGCAGGGCGTCGAGGGCAGCGTGCTGGTGCTGCGCGACACCACCCGGGAGCGCGAGGTGGAGCGGATGAAGACCGAGTTCCTGTCCAACGTCAGCCACGAGCTGCGCACGCCGCTGACCCCGATCCGCGGGTACGCCGAGATCCTCGTCGGCAAGCCCGGCCTGGCGCCCGAGAAGGTCACGGCCTTCGCCAAGACCATCCGCGACGAGTCGTTGAAGATGAACCGGGTCGTCGACCTGCTCGTCGACGTCGCCGCCCTCGAGGCGGGCCGTCTCAGGGTCTCGCCCCGCCCGGTCTCGGTGAAGGACCTGCTCGAGGTCCGGCTCGACGCCTGGCAGTCGCGCGCCCCCTCCCGGCGCGAGGACCTCAAGCGCCGGGTGGCGGCCGGGCTGCCCGCGGTGCACGTCGACCCCACCTGGGTGGGCAAGGCGCTCGATGAGTTCCTCGACAACGCCGTGAAGTACACGCCGGCGGGCAGCCCGATCACCCTCACCGCCGCCTGGTCACCGGACGGCACCCGGGTGCGCGTCGGCGTGAAGGACGCCGGCCCCGGCATCGCCGAGGACGACCAGGGCGCGCTGTTCTCCTCCTTCGAGCAGGTGGACGGCTCGGCCACCCGCCGGGTGGGCGGCCTCGGGCTGGGGCTGTCGTTCGTCCGCCGGCTGGCCGAGGACGCCGGCTTCCCGCTCACGGTGACGACCCGGCTCGGCAGGGGCTCGGAGTTCGCCCTCGACCTCCCGGTCTCCGACCAACCGCCGCCCCGCCGTACGACGGGCCCGAAGCGCTGAGCTAGTCCTCCAGGGTCGAGAACAACGCCTCGGCCAGGCCGGGGGCCAGGTCGCCGCCGGTGACCCGCTCGTCCTCCTCGCCCTCCTTGCCGCGCAGCCGCAGCACCGACTCGCGGCTGCCGTCGCGCATCACGCCCACCGCCATCCGCACCTCGCGGCGCTCCGGGTGCTCCGCGGCCGCGCCGGCGGGGTCGTCGGTGTCCTCGAGCGCGCCCTCGGCGGACGGCGGCAGGACCAGCACCTCGTGGGCCAGCACCACGCCCAGCACCTCGGGGCCGAAGAGCATGCCGGCGAGCTGCTCGTCGAGGGGTGCGTCGCCGAGCGGGTCCTGCGCGATCGGGGTCAGCGAGCCGGGGCGGGCCACCACCAGGCCCATCGTCTCGGCGAGCTGCGGCTCGGAGCGCAGCAGCTCCTCGGTGTCGACCAGGGCGAACAGCTGTGGCGGCTGGTCCCAGCCGGCCTCGGCGACGTGGCCCTCGACCTCCCCGACGACGGAGAGGAGGGCGGGACTGGGCGGCGCTGTCATGCCCCCATTCTGTCGTAGCCGGGAACTCGGACCCACTGTGGTTGAGTTCGACCCGTAGGACGTTCAGCCGACATGAAGGTGAGCTCGAAGACGTGGTTGTCCGCACAGGGGGTCCCGCCATGCCGGGCCGTCCGCGCCTGCTCGCCCCGGTCGCCGTGGTGGTGCTGCTCCTGCTGGTCGTGGGTGGCGTCTTCGTGGCGATGTACACCGACCTGCTCTGGTTCCGCGAGGCCACCTACGCACAGGTGTTCACCACGGTCCTGAAGACCAAGGTGCTGCTGTTCTTCCTGTTCGGCCTGCTCATGGCGGCCGTGGTCGGGGCCAACATCGCGGTGGCCTACCGCAGCCGGCCGCCGTTCCGGCCGCTGTCGCTCGAGCAGCAGAACCTGGAGCGCTACCGGGTCGCGCTGGAGCCGTTCCTGCTGCCGGTGCTGCTCGTGGTCAGCGGCTTCTTCGGGGTCTTCGCCGGGCTGTCGGCCGCGGGACGCTGGGAGACCTGGCTGCTGTGGCGGCACGGCCAGCCCTTCGGCCAGACCGACCCGCAGTTCCACAAGGACATCGCCTACTTCGCCTTCAGCTACCCGTTCCAGCGGTTCGTGCTCGGCTTCGTGCTCGTCGTGCTGGTGCTCTCGCTGCTGGTCGCGGCCGCCACCCACTACCTGTTCGGCGGGGTGCGGCTGCAGACCGCCGGCGAGAAGATCAGCGTCGCCGCGCGGGTGCACCTGTCGGTGCTGATCGGGCTCGTCGTGCTGGCCAAGGCGGTCGCCTACTGGCTGGACCGGTACGGACTGGTCTTCTCGCTGCGCGGGGTGGTGCAGGGGGCGTCGTACACCGATGTGCACGCGGTCCTACCCGCCAAGACCATGCTGACCGGCATCGCGGTCATCTGCGCGCTGCTGTTCTTCGCCAACATCGTGGTGCGCAACGTGCTGCTGCCGGCCGGCGCCCTGGGACTGCTCGTCGTCAGCGCCGTCGTGGTGGGCGGCATCTACCCGGCGTACGTGCAGCAGTTCCGGGTGCGGCCCAACGAGGTGGTGCGCGAGAACCCGTACATCACCCGGAACATCGACGCGACCCGGACGGCGTACCAGATCGACAAGGTGCAGGTCGATGAGTACCCGGCGGTGTCGACGGCCACCAAGGCGGCGCTGCGCGACGACAAGGGCACCATCCCCAACGCCCGGCTGCTCGACCCGAACATCCTCGGCCCGACGTTCAAGAACGACCAGGGCATCCGCAACTACTTCGGCTTCAACGACTCGCTCGACATCGACCGGTACACCGTCAACGGCGTGACGCAGGACTACGTCGTGGCCGTCCGCGAGCTCGACCAGTCGCAGCTGCGGCCGGACCAGCGCAACTGGATCAACCTGCACCTGACCTACACGCACGGCAACGGCTTCGTCGCGGCGCCGGCCAACACCACCGACGCCGACGGCGCCCCCAGCTTCGTGGTGAAGAACGTGCCGCCGCAGGGCCCGGGCGGGGAGTTCCGGATCGACCAGCCGCAGATCTACTACGGCGAGAAGTCGCCGGACTACTCCATCGTCACCACCAAGCAGGACGAGATCGACGGCCCCGGCGGCGCGGGCACCGACCAGGCCACCGTGCACTACGCCGGGCCGGGCGGGGTGAAGCTCGACAGCGGCTTCCGCAAGCTGCTGTTCGCCTTGAAGTTCAAGGAGAAGAACATCCTGCTGTCCGGGTCGCTGACCCCCGACAGCAAGCTGATGTACACCCGTGCGCCGAAGGAGCGGGTCGCCAAGGTGGCGCCGTTCCTCAAGCTCGACGGCGACCCGTACCCGGCGGTCGTCGACGGTCGGCTGCTCTGGATCGTGGACGGCTACACCACCAGCGCCGGCTACCCGTACGCCCAGCGCACCCAGCTCGGTGAGGCGGTCACCGACAGCCGGAACCGGTCGGCCGTCAACGACGAGGTCAACTACATCCGCAACTCGGTGAAGGCCACCGTCGACGCCTACACCGGCAAGGTGAAGCTCTACACCTGGGACGAGCAGGATCCGGTGCTGAAGACCTGGAAGGCGGTCTTCCCGAAGCTGGTCCAGGACAAGTCCATGATCAGCGCGAGCCTCCGGAAGCACCTGCGCTACCCCGAGGACCTGTTCAAGGTGCAGCGCGAGCTGCTGGCGCAGTACCACGTCACGAACGCCACCGCGTTCTACGGCAAGGAGGACTTCTGGCAGGTCCCGGCCGACCCGACCAAGACCGCTGCTGAGGTCTTCAACAGCGGGGCCTCGGCCGCGCCGACGTCCAGCAACGACAACAGCGGACCGGCCCAGCCGCCGTACTACGTGCTGCTGCAGATGCCCGGCACCAACGGCGCCCGGTTCTCGCTGACCTCGACGTTCGTGGCCCGCGGCCGGTCGAACCTCACGGCCTTCGCGGCGGTGTCGTCCGACCCGCAGGACTACGGGATCATCCGGGTGCTGCAGCTGCCGAAGCAAACCGTCATCCCGGGCCCGGGGCTGGTGGCCAACCAGTTCGAGAGCGCCACCGAGGTCTCCACCAAGCTGTCGCTGCTGCGCACCGGCGGCTCCGAGGTGGTCCTGGGCAACCTGCTCACGCTGCCGGTCGGCAACGGCCTGCTGTACATCGAGCCGGTGTACACGCAGGGCAAGAAGGAACCGAAGTTCCCGATCCTGAACAGCGTCATCATCAGCTTCGGCAACAAGATCGCCTACAAGCCGACGCTGGCCGAGGCGCTCGATGAGCTGTTCGGGGCCGGCACCGGTGTCGCGGTCGGCGGTCCGTCGCCGTCGCCGGGCAGTTCCCCCTCGCCCAGCCAGACGGTCTCGCAGCTCGCCACCGAGGCGCAGGCGGCCTTCGACGAGGGCCAGGCGGCGCTGAAGAGGGGCGACTTCGCGGCCTACGGCAGGGCGCAGGACCGGCTGAAGGCGGCCATTGACGCCCTCAACCGGGCCACCGCGGCGGGCACCACGTCGCCCACGCCGAAGCCGGTGGCCACGCCGCAGTCCTAGCGGGCGCTGCTAGGCACTCACAACCGGGCCGGACCAGCACGCCTGCCTCTAGAGGACGTCGAAGACCCGCTCCGGCGGCCGGGCCACTACGGCCCGGTCGCCGTGGACGGCGATCGGGCGCTCGATCAGGCTGGGGTCGGCGCTGAGCTGCGCGAGGACGTCACCGGTCACGCCCGGTCGGGCGATCTGCGTCGGGTCGTCCGTGCCGAGCTTGCGCAGTACCTCCTCCAGCTCCGCCCGCGTCGGCGGGTCCTCGAGGTAGCGCCGAACCGTGAACGCGATGCCACGCTCGGTCAGGAGCTGCTCGGCGGTGCGGCTCTTGCTGCAGCGCGGGTTGGTCCAGAGAACGAGGTCCATGGCGTGAGTTTGCAACGCCGGCCGAGGGACGATGTAGAGTGGTATCTACCGACGCGGGGTGGAGCAGCTCGGTAGCTCGCTGGGCTCATAACCCAGAGGTCGCAGGTTCAAATCCTGCCCCCGCTACAAAGAAGTGCAGGTCA
>JAOPVD010000018.1 GCA_025966295.1 Frankiales bacterium
TCGAGCACGCCGAGGACCCGGCGCAGCCCGGCGATGGCGTTCTGGGCCTCGTTGAGGACCTCGGTCGCGACCTGCACCGGCTGCACGAACAGCGTCACCAGGAACAAGAAGCCGATCAGCCTGCCCAGCGTGAGCTGGTCGTTGATGGCCAGCACGACGCCGAGGACGATGACTGCGCTGTTGGCCAGCGCCGTCGTCACCTCCCCGGAGCAGAAGGTGGTCGCGGCGATCGTCTGCGCCCGGGTCTGGGCCTTCCGGGTCCGGTCGACGGCGTCGTCCATGCGGCCCGCGGTGCGGGCCTGGGCGCCGTAGGCGCGGATGACGGGCGCGCCGACCACCGACTCCGAGATGACACCCAGCAGCTCGCCGACCCGCTCCCGGACGGCCCGGTAGGCCAGCTGCAGCTTGCTCTGGAACAGCCGCAGCGACAGCACCAGCGGCAGCATGCAGAGGTACACCACGAGGGTGAGCTGCCAGGACCACCAGAGCATCACGGCCGTCGCGAGGACGACCTGCGCCGTGCTCACGACGATCAGCATCCCGCCGTACTGCATGAAGGTGCTGATGGTGTCCACGTCGCCGGTGACGCGGGAGACCAGCGAGCCGCGGCGCTCGCTGGCCTGGTGCAGCACCGACAGGTCGTGCACCCGCCGGAAGGCGCGGGTCCGCAGCGCCAGCAGGCCGTCCTCGGTGGTGCGGTAGAGCCGGACGTTCATGAGGTAGTTGGCGCCGGCGGTGACGAGCACCGCCAAGGCGGCGAGCCCACAGGCCACCCGCACCAGCCCCAGATCGGGCTTCGGACCGGACAGGCCGTGGTCGATGGTCTGCTGCACGGCCAGCGGCACGACCACCCGACCGGCGGTGCTGAGCAGCGCCAGCAGCAGCGTGATCGACAGCCCGGCCCGGAACTCCGGCGCCAGCTTCAGCCCGTGCGCCAGGGTCGCGAACGAGCCGCGCTCGCTGGCCACGTCCACGGTGCTGGCCGTCATGCCGGCTCCCCCGCGAGCTCGTCGCCGGCGTGCTCGGCGGCCCGCTCCACCTCGGCCCGCTCGTAGGCGGTCACCAGGTCGCGGTAGCCGTCGCAGCGCCCGACCAGCTCGGTGTGGCTGCCGCGGTCGACCACCCGGCCCTGGTCGACGAACACCACCTCGTCGGCCAGCGCGATGGTGGCCCGCCGGTAGGCGACCACGACGACGGTGCTCTCGGTCGAGGACCCCCGCAGGCCGGCCAGGATGCGCTGCTCCACCGACGGGTCGACCGAGGAGGTCGCGTCGTCGAGCACCAGCAGCCGGGGGCTGCGGGCGACCGCCCGGGCCAGCGCGAGCCGCTGGCGCTGGCCGCCCGACAGGGTGGTGCCGCGCTCCCCCACCACCGTGTCGAGGCCCTTGGGCAGCGCCGCGACGAAGCCCTCGGCCTGTGCGACCCGGAGCGCGGCCCAGACCTGCTCGTCGGTGATGTCGGCGCCGAGGGTGACGTTGCCGCGGACGCTGTCGTCGAACAGGAACGTCGTCTGCGGGGCCAGCGCCACCGCACCGGCCAGGGCGCCGGGGGCGAACTGGCGTACGTCGGTGCCGTCGTGCAGGACCGCGCCGGTCTGCGGGTCGACCAGCCGCACGAGCAGCGAGGCCAGCGTGGACTTGCCGGAACCGGTCGGCCCGACGACGGCGACGGTGCGCCCGGGGGCCACGTCGAAGGTCACGTCCTCCAGGACCCGGTCGTCGCCGTACGCGAAGGACAGCGCGTGGACCGCGAGCCCCACCGGGGCGTCGCCGGCCGCCTGCGCGGTCCCGAACACCTGCTGGCCCTCGGCGGTGAGGACCCGCTGGACCCGGTCGTAGCCGACCACGCTGCGCGGCAGCTCGTTGAGCACCCAGCCGATGGCCCGCACCGGGAACGCCAGCAGGGTGAACAGGTAGGCGACCCGGACCAGGGTGCCGCTGTCCAGGTGGCCGCTGCCGACCCGGCTCGAGCCGACCACCAGCACCAGGAGCACGCCGATGACCGGCAGCGCCTCCATCAGCGGGTCGAACAGGCCCCGCACCCGGCCGACCTGCACCAGGGTGTCGCGCAGCTCGCGGGCGGCGGCGGTGAAGCGCTCAGTCTCGCTGCCCTCGCGGCCGAGGGTCTTGACCACCAGGGCACCGTCGAAGGACTCGTGGGCCACCGAGCTGACCTCACCGCGCAGCTGCTGGGCGCGGGTCATGAGCGGCGACATCCGGTTGCTGTAGATGACCGTGAGGACGGCGATGGCCGGGAAGATGACCGAGCCGACGACCGCCAGCACCGGGTCGGTGAACACCAGCAGGGTGAGCGTCCCGACCAGCATGATCACGACGCCGACGGCGAACGGGAACGGCGCGATCGGGTACCAGGTGGCCTCGACGTCGCTGTTGGCGTTGGAGAGCAGCTCGCCGGTCGGGTGCTGCTGGTGCCACTCGAGCGGCAGCTCCAGGTAGCGCCGGGTGACGCGGCGGCGGTAGGTGGCCTGCAGGCGGTACTGCATCACGCCGGCGCCCAGCCGGCGGCCGAGGATGCCGATGACCTTGAGCATCGCGACGCCCATGACGAGCAGCACCGCACCGGCCAGCGTGGCGGTGGTCGCGTCGCCCCTCCGGATCGACGGCTCGATGACGGTGCTGGTGACGTGCCCGAACACGTACGCCTGGGCGATCGTCATGCCGGCGAACACCGCGCTGCCGAGGGCGGCGACGGCGAAGACCTTCGGCTCCTCCTTGACGGCGATCCAGAGGATCCCGAGACCGCGACGGATCACACCGGCGGGTCGGGCGGCGGGAGGGCTCACAGGGCAGGTTCCGTTCGGTTGCGTCGTGCAAGTCTCGCCTACTGCACCACCTCCACCCCCGTCGAGGTCCCACCCCCACCCCACCCCCCCCGGTGATCCACGGAACCGGCGCCCACATTTGGGCGAGGCCAACGTGGGCGCCGGTTCCGTGGATCACGG
>JAOPVD010000034.1 GCA_025966295.1 Frankiales bacterium
GTCTGAGCCCTCCGAACGTGGGCGCTGGTTCCGTGGATCACCGGAGGGGGGCGGGGGGGCCGAGGGGGCCGGAGCGACGGTGGGGGGGACCGGGGGTGCGGTACCGGTGATGTCGAGGCGACGCTCGAGGCGCTCGAGGCGGGTCATCATGGCGGCGTCGTCGGAGGACGCGGAGGGCAGCAGCACCCGGGCGCAGACCAGCTCGAGGAGCAGCCGCGGCGAGGTGGTGCCGCGCATCTCGGTCAGTCCGGCGTGGAACAGGTCCGCGGCCCGCGACAGGCCGGCGGTGCCGAGCGAGGCGGCCTGCCGGGCCATCGCGGCGAGCTGGTCGGGCGGGCAGTCGAGCAGCCCCTTGTCGCCGGCCTCGGGTACGGCGTCGAGCACCACCAGGTCGCGCAACCGCTCCAGGACGTCGGCGGCGAACCGGCGCGGGTCGTGGCCGTTCTCCATGACCCGGTCGACGGTGGCGAACACGGCCGCGCCGTCCCGGACCGCGAACGCGTCCACGACGTCGTCGAGCAGCGTGTCCGGGGTGACCCCGAGCAGCGAGGCGGCGGCCTCGCGGGTGACGCCGGCACTGCCGGCCGACGCCAGCACCTGGTCCAGGATCGACAGTCCGTCACGGGCGCTGCCGGCGGCCGCCCGCACCACCAGCGGCAGCACCGTCGGGTCGACGGCGATGCCCTCCTTGTCGACGACGTCCTGCAGCAGCGCGGTGAGCTCGCGGCGCGGCATCAGCCGGAACGGGTAGTGGTGGGTGCGCGAGCGGATGGTGGCGAGCACCTTCTCCGGCTCGGTGGTCGCGAACACGAAGCGCAGGAAGTCCGGCGGTTCCTCGACCAGCTTGAGGAGGGCGTTGAAGCCCTCCCGCGACACCATGTGCGCCTCGTCGATGATGTAGATCTTGAACTGGCTGGAGACGGGCGCGTAGAAGGCCCGCTCACGCAGGTCGCGGGCGTCGTCGACACCACCGTGCGAGGCCGCGTCGATCTCGACGACGTCCAGCGAGCCGGGGCCCATGGGGGCCAGCGCGATGCAGCTGTCGCAGAGCCCGCACGGGTCGGGCGTGGGGCCCTTCTCGCAGTTGAGGGAGCGGGCCAGGATCCGGGCGCTGGACGTCTTGCCGCATCCGCGCGGACCGCTGAACAGGTACGCGTGGTGCACGCGTCCGTTGCGGAGCGCCTGCTGGAGGGGGCCGGTGACGTGCTCCTGGCCCTTGACCTCGGCGAAGCTCCCGGGCCGGTACTTCCGGTACAGCGCCAGGCTCACGCGGTCATCCTCCCTGGGGCTCCAGCTGAAGGACCCCTCGCGCACCCGCCCAGAGCCCGCCTGCCCTTGCTGCCTTCCGGCCCTGGGGGAGTTCAGCGAGATGGGCGCCGCACGAGGGGTCTGCTGCCACTCTAGCCCGGGCTGCGGGCAGCGTCGGGAGCGCCGTACCCGGCCCGCGGCGCGACCTTGTAATCTCGTCGGCGGAGGATTCGCCTAGTTGGCCTATGGCGCACGCTTGGAAAGCGTGTTGGGGGCAACCCCTCGCGAGTTCGAATCTCGCATCCTCCGCCACCACGACGAGCCCGTCCCCTGCCAAGGGGGCGGGTTCGGTCGCTTCCGCTACAGGATCAGGGCGCGCTGGGACGGCGCGAACACCGCGTCCCCGGTGTAGCTGACGACGACCTGGTCGGCGTCCAGCGGCAGGGCCCAGCGGGCCGTGACGCTGCCGCCGCTCACCTGCGCCTGGGCGAGGACCTGCTCACCGGCCTGCACCAGCAGCCAGCCGCCGGGGCTGCCGGCCCCGGCGCCGGCCTTGACGGGCTTGACGGTGGCGGTGGTGGTGCGGACCCCGTCGGTCGCGGTGCTGGTGACGACCGACAGCACCGTGGCGACCTTGCGGTCCGGGATCGGCCCGGCGTCGCGCGCAGCGACAGCGGCGCCCAACCCGACGGCCTCCCGCATATCGACGTCGCTCTGGTCCTGGCGCGGTACGGCGTTGTCGGGCATGACCTTCTCCTGGGCACTCGGTCCTGGCCCGGCTCGGCCAGTCGCCACCCACGGTCCTCTGCCGGTTTCGTCGGTTCTGTCTCCCCGGCGACAGAACCGCTGTCCGGCTGGCGACATGGACGGGTGTTCACCCCGGGGCAGGTCCTGACGGCGCCGGGGCCGGCCGGGGTTCCACTCGACGTACTCGGTGCGGGTGGCCGAGGTGACTCGGTCAGCACGTCCCCCCGACCTATCCGCGGGCGTGCGTTCACCCGTCCGGGTGGTGGCCGGCCGAGGCCGTACCCCCGGCCGGTACCGCCGCGATGACGGGGTGGAGCAGCCGCTCCCGACAAAGGCAAACCCGTCGCGATGCGGGGACGCAAAGCCACGGGGCCTCGCCTGCCGAGGTAGCCCAGCCGCCCAGAGGAGAACCATGCGCATCCGTACCGCCGCCATCCCGGCCGGGGTTGCCCTGTTCCTGGTGACTGCCGTCGCCGGGCCCGCCACCGCAGCCGCCTCCCCCGACACCGACCGGGACGGGATGTCGAACGCCTGGGAGAAGGCCCACAAGCTCAACCCCCGGAACGCGGCCGACGCCAAGACCGACCTCGACCAGGACGGTCTGAACAACCTGGCCGAGTACCGGCTCAAGGGCAACCCGCGGGACGAGGACACCGACAACGACGGCCAGGACGACGGCGACGAGCGCTCGAGCCGCACCCGCGTCGACAAGGCCGACACCGACGGCGACCGGGTCCCGGACGGCGACGAGGACGCCGACCGCGACGGCATCGCCAACGAGGACGAGGACGACGCCACGGAGGCCTGCAAGGCCGACGACGACGACGTGGACGGGGACAACGTCGACGACGAGGACGAGAACGAGCAGCGCCTCAAGGTCGGTTCCGCCGACAGCGACCGGGACGGCATCCGGGACGGTGACGAGGACGCCGACGGCGATGGCGAGGCCAACGAGGACGAGGACGACCTGGTCGTCGACAAGTGCAGCGGCGACCGCAACGGCGACGGACGCGACGACGAGGACGCAGGTGACGCCTTCGGCACGATCACGTCCTACGACGCCGACAGCGGCGTGCTCAGCCTGGTGGCCCCCAACGGCAGGCAGCTCACGGTGCCGGTCACCGACGAGACCGAGATCGAGCTCGTCGGCCCCGGCAAGGACGCTGACGGCACCGTCGAGGACCTGCAGGCCGGCCGCGGTGTCGCGGAGCTCGACATCGAGGACGGCGCGCTGGAGGAGATCGCGCTGCTGCCGGCGCAGGAGCCGGGCGCGCCCGCCGCAGCTTGATCCCGCCCTCTCGACCCCTTGGAGACCTCGTGCCGCACTCCCTCGGCGCCCCCCTCGGCTGGCCGGCCCGAGTGCCTGCCGCGCCGGAGCACCCGGCGCGGGCGGACTGCCGCTGCTACTGGTGCTGCACCGCCGCCGCCGCCGAGCTCTACCGCGACGCCCTGGCCCGGGTGACCGAAATGAGCCTGACGGAGGCCGCCCGCGCCGCCGGCGCCCGGACTCCCGAGGAGGTGTCGGTGCTCGCCGCGGAGATCAGCAGCGAGCGTCAGCGGCTCGGGCCTGACGCCGCCGGCCGGGTGGAGGCTGTGGAGGGCCGCCATCAGGCGCCGGAGCCGACGGGTGCTCCTACTGCGGGCGCAGGGCCATCCACAGCGCCGTCGCGCTGACCTTGCCCGGGTTGCGCCAGGAGTGCGTCTGCACGGTGCGGAAGTGCAGCGAGTCCCCCGGCTTGAGCCGGTAGACCTGCTCGTTGACGACGAACTCCAGCTGGCCGTCGAGCACGTGGACCAGCTCCTCGCCGGGGTGCACCAGAGGGCGGTCGCCGCTGCTCGCGCCCGGCTCGACGGTGGCTCGGGCACCGGCCAGGAAGAAGCGCCCGTAGGTCCCGCTGATACCGGCCAGGCCGATGCCCGTGTGCGAGGTGTAGATCGGGCGCTGGTCGCCGTCCTTGGTGAAGACGGTGGGGTCGGAGGTGTCCCCCGCCTCGTCGACGAAGTACGCCACCGGCCGCCCGAGCGCACCCGCCACCTTCAGCAGCGTGGTGATCGTGGGGACCATCCCGCCCTGCTCGATCTTGTGGATGGCCGCGGCCGAGACCTCGGAGCGCTCCGCCAGCTGCTGGAGCGACAGGCCGGCCTGCTTGCGCAGGGTGCGGACCTTCGGGCCGATGTCGGACACGATCCGTGTCAGCTCTTCGGTCATGCCCCGCCCTCCCTCCTTGCCCGACCGGGATCCAGAAGGCTGGGCCGAGGTTGCGAACCCTTTCACAACCGTGAACTCGGGCGTGGGCTTGACGCTGCTCCTCCGGGATGTCCAACATAGTGAACGCTTCGTCCCCGATGTTCAATGGCTTGTCCCGAAGGAGTTCACGTGTCCCGTCGCATCGTCATCGTTGGTGGAGGTGCCGCCGGCATCGGTGCGGCAGGTGCGGCCAAGGGCACCGACCCGACCGCCGAGATCACCGTGTTCACCGAGTACCAGGACGCGGCCTACAGCCCGTGCGGCATCCCCTACGTGCACGGCAAGGAGATCCCCGACTTCGAGCGCCTGTTCCTCGGAACCAAGCAGCAGTACGCCGACCAGGGGATCGACATCCGCTACGAGACCCGGGTCGACAGCTACGACCTGGGCGCCAAGACGGTCTCGGTCGGAGGGCAGCAGCTGCCGTTCGACGCCCTGGTGGTGGGCAGCGGCTGGAACTACGGCAAGCCCGACGTGCCCGGTAACGAGCTGTCCGGGATCTACTACATGAAGAACATCCGCGAGGCCATGGAGTGGGACAAGGTCCTCGACACCGTGAAGAGCGCGGTCGTCCTGGAGGCCGGACCGCTCGGACTCGAGATGGTCACGGCCCTCGCCCACCGCGGGATCGAGACGCACCTCGTCGACCCGACCCCGTGGGCGCTGTCGATGGCGACCGACCCCGACATCGCCAAGCCCGTCGAGGACTCCTGGGTCGAGATGGGCGTCCACCTGCACTTCAACACCAAGCTGGAGGAGATCCTCGGCGACGAGAACGGCGCCGTCCGCGGAGTCCGCACCTCCGACGGCGACATCCCCTGCCAGCTGCTGGTCGTCGCCACGCACAAGGTCCCGAACACTGACATCGGGCAGGCAGCGGGCCTCAAGGTCGGCTCGGCCGGTGGCTTCATCGTCGACGAGTCCATGGCCACCTCGGTGCCGGGCGTGTGGGCGGCCGGGGACTGCATCGAGGTACCGCACGGCGTCTCCAACGTGCCCGTGCAAGGCCTGTCCGGCAGCCACGCCTACGCCCAGGGCAAGGTGGCGGGCATCAACGCTGCCGGCGGGCAGCGCGCCTACCAGCCGGTCTACGTGCCGTGGGGCATGGTCGCCGGCAAGTGGATGATCGGCGGGGTGAGCTTCAGCGAGACCCTCGCGACCGCGCTCGGCGTGCCCTTCGTGATGGGCGTCGCGCAGGGCATCTCGCGCGCCCGGTACTACCCGGACATGAAGCCGGTGAAGGTGAAGCTGCTCGCCGAGCCGGGGACCCTGCGGCTCATCGGCGCCCAGATGGTGGGTGGCGAGGGCATCAAGGAGCGGGCAGACTTCCTGGCCATGGCAGTGCGTACCGGCATCACGCTCAGGGACCTGGCCACCATGGAGAACGTGTACTCGCCGCCCATCGGCGCGCTCAACGAGCCGATCGCGCTGGCCGCGCAGAACGCGCTGTCGAAGCTGTGAGCGCACCCAGGCAGTCCTTCCCGCGCTGGCTGCGCAGCACCTCCGAGCACCACCTGCTGGTGGTCGCCCAGGCCAAGGTGGCGCGTCGCAACGGGCTGGTGCCGCCCAAGCCCCACGGTCTCGACATCTTCTGGCAGAAGGTCTACGCGCCCGTCTTCTACCTCCTGCCGTATTCGCTCCGGGCCAAGGCGGCCAACGCCCTGCCCGGCAGCCACAAGCAGACCTGGCACCAGCCCGATCAGGTGAAGGGGCCGGCCGTCTGAGGCACGACCGCACGACCGCACGCAGAAACGACCCCTGTCGCCCTTGGAGGCAACACGCATGAGCTCGCAGACCAACAACATCCCGAGGGCCCAAGAGGGCGACATCCTCTACGACACCAGCGAGAAGGTCTTCCCGGACATCCAGGCGGAGCCGGGTGAGACGGCCTTCGTGTTCATCCACTCGGTGCCCTTCGAGGGCTCCGTGGCGCTGGTCAACCTGCTCACCTCGACGCGCCTGCGTCGCAAGGGCTTCGACGTCAGCATCGTGCTGTACGGCCCGGCCGTCCTCATCGCCTCCGCCACCCGGGGCTACCCGTCCGTGGGCAAGGAGGGCTTCCCCGGCAACCTGTCGATGAACAAGCAGCTCAAGGTCCTCATGGACGAGGGCGCCAAGATCTACGCCTGCCGCTTCGCGATGGGTGCGCTCTACGGCATGCGCGAGGACGACCTCATCGAGGGCGTCAAGGCCTTCAGCCCGCTCGACGTGCTCGACTCCGCGCTGACCGCGTGGCGTCAGAAGTCCTTCCAGCTCAACACCTGGACGGTCTGACCGGCTTTCCTGCAAGGCGTCGTACGGCGGCCCCAGACCTCGGCCGTCGTACGACGCACCACCCTCGAGGCAAGGACAGTCATGGACGGCGTTCACGACATGGGCGGCAGGCCCGAGCACTTCGGGCCACTGAAGCCGCTCGACCCGGCGGAGAAGCCCTTCGGTGAGCCCTGGGAGGGACGGGCCTTTGCCGTGACCCTCCTGGCCAACCGCGCCGCCACGGCCTCCAACCTGCACGCCTTCCGGCACGCGCTCGAGCGCGTCCCCGAGAAGGAGTACCTGGCCGACTACTACGGCCGCTGGCTCGGCAGCGCCGAGATCCTGCTGGTCGAGAGCGGCCTGCTGGCGCCCGGCGCCGTCGAGGCGCGCGCCCGCAAGCTGCGCGGCGAGGCGGTCGAGGATCCGGCCGACCCCGAGCCGAACAAGCCCACCATGGAGAGTGGTGGCGGCGGCAACCTACGGAGCGTCGAGGCGGCCCCCGCCTTCGCCGTAGGTGACCGCGTCACGACCAGCAGCGACGCGGCCAGCGGCCACACCCGCCTGCCCGGCTACGTCCGCGCCAAGGTCGGTACCGTCACGGCGCTGCGCCCGGCGCAGGTGCTGCCCGACACCGCGGCGCACTTCATCGGGGAGAACCCGCAGCACGTCTACAGCGTCACCTACGACGCCCACGACCTGTGGCGCGCCGACAGCGAGCCGTTCAGCCTGACCATCGACCTCTACGAGAACTACCTGGAGCGCGCGCAGTGACGCAGGCAGACATGCAGCCCGGCATCGACCTGGCGCTGCGGACCGAGGCCCTCGAGTCCCTGCTGCTGGAGCGCGGCCTGGCCGACACCAAGACGATCGAGACCTTCATCGGGATCTACGAGACCCAGGTCGGCCCGATGAACGGCGCCAAGGTGGTCGCCAAGGCCTGGACCGACCCGGAGTACAAGGCCCGGCTGCTGGCGGAGGGCACCGCGGCCATCGCGGAGCTGGGCTTCAAGGGCCCGCAGGGCGAGCACATGGTGGTCCTCGAGAACACACCCGCGGTGCACCACGTCGTGGTCTGCACGCTGTGCTCCTGCTACCCCTGGCCCGTCCTGGGCCTGCCGCCGTCTTGGTACAAGGACTCGGCGTACCGATCGCGCGTGGTCAGGGAGCCGCGCGCGGTGCTGGCCGAGTGGGGCACCGTGCTCGGCGACGACGTCGAGGTGAAGGTCGTGGACTCCAGCTCGGAGGTCCGCTACTTCGTGCTGCCCGAGCGCCCTGCGGGCACCGAGAGCCTGTCCGAGGAGGAGCTCGCCGCCCTCGTCACGCGCGACAACATGGTGGGGGTCACCAAGGTCAGCACCGGGGTCGCTGCCCCGTGACCGCGGCCCTCGACGTCGACGGCGCCGCTGCGCCGCCCCGGCAGAACGGCGAGCTGGTCTTCGCCGAGCCCTGGGAGGGCCGCGCGTTCGGCCTCGCCATGGCGCTCACCGACGCGGGCGTCATCTCCTACGACGTGTTCCGCGACGCTTTGATCGCGAAGATCGCCGCCTGGGAGTCCGCCCCGCCCGCGGGCGAGTGCTACTCCTACTACCGCTGCTGGCTGCAGGCGCTCGAGCAGGTGCTCGCCGACGCCCAGCTCGTGGCTCCGGACGACGTCGCCGCGCGCGCCGCTCTGTTCGCCGTCCGCCCGGCAGGGCACGATCATGACCATGACCACGACCACGAGCACCACCACGACTGAGCGGGGCGGCACCAACTCGGCCGTCGCGACCTGGGCGGGCGGATGGCGCTGCGACGTCGAGGCGGGCGGCTTCTCGCTCGTGGTCGACGAGCCGGTCGACGTCGGCGGTACCGGGCTGGGCCCGATGCCGACCGACCTGCTGCTGGCGTCGATGTCGTCCTGCTACGCGCTCGCGCTGGCCTGGGCGGCGAGCAAGCGCGGTGTCGTGCTGCCGGACCTCCAGGTGACGGCGACCGGTACCTACAACGGTCAGAAGTTCGCGGCGCTGCTGCTCACCGTGACCACGTCGCTGCCGGCGCAGGAGCTGGCGCCGCTGCTCGAACCCGCCAAGCGGGTCTGCTACGTCTCCAACACCTTCGCGCACGCGCCGGTCATCGAGGTGGAGGTGGCATGAGCCCGCGCCCGGCCCACGACCACGTGCACGACCCGGCGTGCGCGGCCGCGCACGGCGACGCGGTGCCGCCCAAGGACACCCGCCGCCTCGTGCTGGTCTTCGTCTCGCCGGTGGCGCAGGAGCTCGCCGCGCTGGCCGACCGGCTGGGCTGGCCGGTCACGGTCGTGGATCCCGACTCGGCGCTGGTCGACATCGATCCCATCCCCTACGCCCGGACCGTGACGACGGTCGCTGCCGCGCGGCTCGACGACGGCTGCGACGTGGTGCTCTGCGACCACGGCCGGCCGGAGCTCGGTGACGTGCTCGCCGCGGTGCTGGCGCAGCCGGCGCGCTGGGTGGGGGTCATGGGCAGCCTGCGGCACACCGCCCCGCACATCGCGGCGCTGCGCAGCCGGGGCGTGGCCGAGGACGACATCGCCCGGGTCCATCGGCCCATCGGCCTCGACATCGGCTCGCACACCCCGCCGGAGATCGCGATCGCCACGGTGGCCGGGCTTCTCGCCGACCGCAACGGCCGCCCCGGCGGTCCGTTCGCCGACACCAGCAGCTGATCGTGCGCCCGCCCGCGCCAGCGTTGGCCTAGCCGGGAGAAGGCCTCAGCGTCCCCGTGCCAGGCGCGCGTCGAGGTCGAGCAGCGCATCCCGGAAGCAGGCCAGCGGCGCCGCGGCGACCCCCGCCCCGACCTGCCCGGTGCCCTGGCGGTTGTCCAGGATCCCGGTGGTCACCTTGGGCGTGATGCCGTGCTCCACGACCCGTCGTACGTCGACGGCGAGGGGCGTGCCGCGGCCGCCCAGGGTCGGCAGGGTGAAACGGCTCGAGCGCCCGACGCAGATCCGCTCGAGCTCGGCCGTCAGCTCGCCCGCAGCGGCAAGGCCTCCCACCAGCTGACCGACGGCGGGCGAGCCTGCGGCGGCGGCGCCGCCCAGGCCGATGAGCTCCAGGACCGCGCTGTCGCCGATGTCCGGAGCGGCGTCGTCGTCGCCCCTGCCGGGGTGGTACAGCGCGTTGCCGACCATGGGCGCGGGGGCGAGGAACCACTCGTCGTTCCCGGACAGCCTGGTGCCGAACTCCGTGCCGTTGCGGGCCATGGTCGTGACCACCGAGGAGCCCTCGACCTGCCCGGCCCAGCCCGTCAGAGCGCGGGCCGCGGCCATCGCCAGGGTCAGGAACAACAGGTGGTTGCTCGACAGGTAGCGACCGACCTCGACCCGGCGTGGGTCGGCACTGGCCATCAAGGAGGGCAGCAGGTGCTTGATCAGCAGGTTGGTGGAGGCCTGGGTGCGGACGTGGACGTCGTCGCCCATGGCCACGCCCTGGGCGGCGAACGCCAGGACCTCCACCGGTCCGCTGTGGCGCAGCGTCTCGGCGAGCAGCGGGGCGACGGCCTCGCGCAGCAGGACCAGCCGGTCGATCGCCCCCGGGGTGTCACGGCCGAACCACGCGACGTCCCCGGAGCCCTGCCCCAGCGGCGCCCAGGACGCCACCCCGCCGGCGGCGAGCTCGACGACCCACACCGGCGTCGTCGGGCCCATCACGGTGGCCATCGGGACGACACCGCCCGACTCGTTGGCGGGCCGCAGCGCGACGGAACCGCTCGCCAGCAGGGCATCTGCGGCCTCGACGTCGGCTGCCCAGCCCTCGGCCACGACCGCCGCGCGCATCGAGCGGCGCAGCGGGTCACCCGCGTCGGCCAGCTCCATCGCCGGACCCGCGTGCAGCAGCACCCGACCCTGCAGGCCGGGCACGACCTCGGACGCCGGGCGCACATCGGTGAGAGTCGGGACGCCGGTGTCCAGCCGGCGCAGGACCTCCGCGTTGGCCTCGTCAATGGGCCCGGTCAGCGGGCCCGAGAGCCGGCGCAGCGCGTCCAGGGCGACGGGGTCGCCGCCGGCGGGGATACGCCAGTCCACCTGGACGACCGGTCGTCCCTGGGCCGCGACGGCGTCCGCGAACAGCGGCAGCCCGACGTTGACGACGGACACCTCGTCCGGAAGGGCAATGGGGTTCATGCCGTGATCTCCTGTCCCTGTCCGGCGGCCAGTGCACGGGCGGTCGAGAGCAGGTCACGCTCGGCGGCGTGGAACCCTTCTCGGCGTCCTTGCGCCAACGCACGCAGCTGCTGCGCTTGGTCGCGGCAGTCCTGCGCCATCTGCTCCACCACGGGCGGGGCGGCCCCACCCGTGGCGGTGCGGGTCTCGACGATGTGTCGCGGGTCGAGCACGTCGGTGAGGTCTGTTCCGGTCAGCCCGACTGACCGGCCGGCCTGCTCCAGCGCGGCCTCGTCGAGCATCGCGCCGTCGATGTCGATCCCGCGCAGCCCGGCGGCGTTCGCCTTGCGCACGGCGACACCGACGACCTGGTAGGCGGTGCGGTAGTCCAGGTCGCACGTCTGCATCACGTACTCCGCCAGGTCCGTGGCCTGGCAGAAGCCGTTCTCGAGCGCTGACCACATCCGCGCGGTGTTGACCTGCAGCGTGCGGATCACGCCGTCGGTCAACCGGGTGGTGCGGAGCGCCAGGTCGAGGGCGCGCGGGACCTCGCCGTACGCGTAGATGAGGTTGTCGCTGCGCGCCGACGGGCTCTTGATGACGGCGAGGAAGCCGCTCAACCGGCCGATGAGAGTGCCCGAGGCGCCGCGGATGATCGACAGCGCGTAGGGGTTGCGCTTCTGCGGCATCAGGACGCTGGACCGGCTGAACCCGTCGGCGACCGTGACGTAGTCGAACTCGCTGCTGGCCCAGATCTCCAGGTCCTCCGCCAGCTTGCTCTGCGTCCCGACGAGCGAGGCAGCCGCGGCCAGGACGTCGACCAGGCCATCGGTCTGCCACATCGCGTCGCGGGTGTGCTCGATGACGCCGTCGAAGCCCAGCATGCTCGCGACCGGCCGGCGGTCGTCGAGCAGGCGGCTGCCGTTGACGCACCCGGCTCCACCGGGGCTGGTGTTGGTCCAGGCCAGGGCATCGACGAGCCGGCGGGTGTCACGCAGCACGGGATAGGCGAACGACAGCAGGTAGTGGCCGTACGTCGACGGCTGCGCGTGCTGCAGGTAGGTCTGGTCGGGCAACCAGCTGCGGCTGTGCTCGGCGGCGCTGAGGGCGAGGGTGTCCGCGAGCTGGGCCGCGCGGTCGACCAGCTCGGTGATCTGCCCCCGCAGGTGCAGGCGCAGCGCGATGCGGACCGCCTCGCGCCGGGGCCGGCCGGCATGCAACCACCCGGCGTCGTCCCCGATCTGCTCGGTGAAGAAGCGCTCCCGGCTGTTGTACGGCTCCCCGTAGGCAGGGTCGTAGGGGAAGTCCTCGGGCGCGGTTCCGTGCGTCTCGAGCAGCAGGGCCAGGAGGCGCCGCGCCGGCTCGACGGGAATCACGCCGCGTCCGCGCAGGTCGAGCACGTGCGCGAGGTCGGCGAGGTTCAAGCCGGCGTGCAGCAGCGGCGCGTCGGCGTTCTCGAGGTGGAACCCCGACTCGACGAGCTCAGGGGCGGGCCCGTCGAGCGGCGGGCCGAGCCGGTGTCCGGCGGTCATCTGTCTTCTCCCATGAATCCGGCGACCGCGTCGAGCAGGCCACCTGTGTGCCAGAACAGCGCTGCCTGGTCGCCGACGGCGGCCGGCAGCACGGCGAGTGCCTTCGCCGTGTACACGGGGTCGAGGACGAGTCCCTCCGCCCGCAGGGCCAGGCACGCGGCGGCGTCACCGGCGGCCGAGGCCAGGCCGTGCCCGGGGCCGCGGGCGTCGACCAGCTCGACGTCGTCGGCCCGAGGGGCCGGCTCGCCGCGCAGGGCCGCCACCTGCCGGGCGAGGTCGAGCACCTGCACGTCCTCCACGGGTCGGCTCACCGAGGCGCCGACGATCCGGAGCGGACGGCCGTGGGCGACGTTGCCGGCGATGAGCCCGGCGAGGGTCCCGCCGGCACCGCAGGCGATCACGACCACCGGCCGGCGTCCCTGGAGCTGCTCGAGCAGCTCGTCGACGGCGACGCGGTAGGCGTCCGCGCCCGTCGCGCTGGCTCCGCCCCTGGGCACGACGTACGGCGAGAAGCCCTGTTCCCTGAGGGCGGCGGCCGTGACGGGCAGCTGGGCGTCGACGCTGGCGCGGTCGGCGTCACCGGTGAAGCGGACCTCGGCGCCCCACGCCGCGGCCGCCGCGAGGTTGGGGTGGGAGGTGAGCGGCACCGGGTCGCCGGCCAGCACCAGGACGCAGCGCAGGCCGCCCCAGGCGGCGGCGGCCGAGGCGGCCTGGACGAAGTTGGACCCCGGCGTGCCACCGGTGACCAGGACGTCGGCGTGCTGGGCCTGGGCGTCGGCGACGATCGGCGCCAGCTGCCTGGCCTTGTTGCCGGCGACGGCGAAGCCGGTGAGGTCGTCACGCTTGACGAGCAGCGACGTGACCCCCAGGGCTGCGGCCAGCCGAGGGGCCTGGACGAGCGGGGTCGGGAGCAGGGCCAGGGTCACGGCCACTGCTCTGGCTCGTCGGCGCGCGCCTTGCGGGCGCGCAGGACGACGTGGTCGACCATCTCGCCGGCCGAGCCGGCCGCCGGGTGCAGCGCCGCGATCTCCTGCGGCGTCAGCAGGTCCGCCACCACCGCCGTGAGGGACCGTCCGGTGGAGAGGGCCTGCTGCAGCGTGTCCTGGGCCTGGTGCTTGCCGAGCCGGGTGGTGAGCACGGCCAGGACCTGCTCGCTGCCGGTGGCGTCGCCGAGGTTGCGGCGCATGGCCTCGGTGTCGACCTCCAGGCCCTCGACGAGCTCGACGGCGAGGGACGTGGCTGTCGCGGTCAGCAGGCACACCTCCGGCAGCGCCACCCACTCGGCCTTCCAGCTGCGGCCGTCGCGCTCGTGCCCGCCCACCATGCCCTCGAGCAGCACCGCGGCCTGGGCGCGGGTCAGGCGGGCCAGGGTGTCGAGGTGCTCGCTGCGCTCGGGGTTGACCTTGTGCGGCATGGTGATGCTGCCGACGACACCGGGGCGCGGCGTCTCGCGCAGCTCGCCGATCTCCGGGCGCTGCAGCTCGTAGACCTCGCCCCCGAGGCGCGCCAGCGTGCCGGTGACCATCGTCAGTACGGCGCCGACCTCGGCGATCCGGTCACGTGCGGTGAGCCAGGAGATCCCCGGGTCGGCAAGGCCCAGCTCGGCGCAGAGCCGCTGGCGCACGGCTGGGCCGGCGGGCCCGAGCGCGGCCAACGTGCCGACACCGCCGCCGAGCTGACCCACCAGCCAACGGGGTGCGCCCTCGTGCAGGCGGTCGAGGTGACGGCGCACCTCGTCGGCCCAGGAGGCGGCTTTGAGGCCGAAGGTGACGGGTGCCCCGGGCTGCCCGTGGGTGCGGCCGGGGCCCAGGGTGTCCCTGTGCAGCTCGGCCAGCTCCAGCAGCAGCTCCTCCAGCCGCCGCAGGTCCCGGCGCACCTCGCGCAGCACGGCCCGCAGGGCGAGAGAGGTCCACGTGTCGGTCAGGTCCTGCACGGTGGCGCCGACGTAGACGTACGGGTGCACGTCGTCGTCGAGCACCTGCCGGAGGGCCCGGATCAGCCCGAGGGTCGAGTGGCCGCTGGCGCGGGTCTCGGCCGCGACCAGGTCCAGGTCGAGCAGGTCGACCGACGCGCGCTCGGTGATCTGGTCCGCGGCCGCAGCGGGCACCAGACCCTCCAGGGCCTGCGCCCTGGCGAGCGCCGCGAGGACCTCGAGCCAGCCCTGCAGCCGGCCGCTCTCGCAGAAGACGGCGCGCACGGCAGGGGTGCCCCAGAGGTGGCCGTACATCCCGGACTCGGTGATGCGGGCACTCACGGCTGGGCCAGCTGCACGGCGCTGTCGAGGGCCTCCCGCAGGTGCCCGAAGGACGCGCCCCACGGCACGACGACGACCTGGCCGTCGGTCTCGACGTGCTCCTCGAGCAGACAGCACTTGGTCAGCAGCACCTCTCCGGGTGCGAGGTCGACGGCCTTTGCCAGCACCCGCGGGCAGGTGTCTACCTGGCGCACGTCGTCGTCGTAGAGGAAGTCGTGGATCGCGCGTGACCGGGCGCAGCCCAGCAGCGTCCAGTCCTGCCGGGGCGGCACCTCGTCGAGGTAGTGGACCGTGGTACCGGGCACCTCCATGCCGCCGCCGCGGCAGGGCAGCAGGTAGTGGCCCGAGGCACCGGCGGGCACGAGGTCACCGAGCTCGACGACCTCCGGCACGGGGAGGACCCCTGGCAGCTCCTCGGCGGTGGCGAGCACCCGCTGGACCTGGTCGAGCAGCTTGGCCGGGTGTGGCGGTGCCACGTCGAGCACGTGCAGGCGCACCGGCGCGCTGTCGAGCACGAAGCTGATGTGGCCGTAGCGGCCCTCGAGGACCACGCAGCGCACGCCGGGCCGCATCGACGCGGCGCGGGCCAGGTCGCTCGGGATGCCGGGATCCAGGGCGTCGTCCACGACCCAGGCGGTCTCGTCGGGACCGGCCAGCAGCCGCACGTCGAGCACGTCCCAGAACAGCGAGTCCGACGCGCGCTTGTCGACCTCGACCAGGGCGGTCTCCCCGGCGTGACGGAGGACGAGGTACCGGGTGCGGCGGTAGACCGGCCGCGACATCAGCAGCTCGCGCAGCGCCGCGGCCGTCAGGGGGACATCGACGTCGGTGACCGAGACCTCGCGGTAGCGGTCGGGGATCGTGGTCACCGAGCGCGCACCCGGCTGTCGAAGGTGTCGGCCCGCAGACCCACCCGGAGGGCCTCGAGGCCGAGAGCGTCGGACGGTGCGACGTTGGCGAGGTTGACGTCCGGGCCGAAGCGGCGGATCAGCCAGGCCTGCTGCTCCTTCAAAGGTGCCTCGAACACCGTCGTGTCGAGCCCGACGGCGTCGACGACGGCGTCGACCACGTCGGACCGCACCTCCCCCGTCGGGTCGAACAGCCCCACGGTGCCGCTCTCCCTGCCCTCGGTGACGATCCAGGTGGCGCCGGCCTCGAGGTCGGCCGTCGCGTCGGCCGCCCACGCCGACGGCGAGACCGTGGCGTCGGCGTCCTTGACGCCGATCTCGGCGAGCACGATGAAGCGCTCCGCGGCGAGCTCGACCAGCTCGCGCTTGTCCGTGACCGACATGGCGGCGACGCCGCAGGAGACCTCGACGCAGGGAAAGCCGAGCTCGCCCGCCCAGTCGAGGTAGGGCTCGACCGCGCCCTGCTGCCACGCGACCTCGAGCAGCGTGCCCCCGAGGCAGGCCAGCACTCCGTGACCGTCGAGCACCGCCAGCTTCTCGGCCAGCCCGGGGTCGAGGTAGGCCGTGCCCCAGCCGAGCTTCCACACGTCGACGTAGTCGCCGCAGACCCCGAGAAGGGGGGCCACCTCGGCGACGGGCATGCCCTTGTCGAGCACGTGGGTGATACCGCGGCGACGAGGCTTCGCCGTCCGCGCGGGCAGGGTCAGGAAACTCGGCATGGCGTTCACCATGGTAGACAACCGGCTCCCCGCCGACGCCGCTTCAGGAGGCTCCCGTGACCGATCTCGCCGCCCTGGCCGCCGGCCTGCGAGACCTCCCCGGCGTGCGCGCCAAGGCCGACATCGGCCTGGTCGCGGAGGTCTTCGGCGGCGGTGACTGGTACGCCGGCCCCGGTGACGACGGCGCGGTGCTGCCCGACGGGCCGGGACAGGTGGTCGTGGGTGGCGAGGCGATCCTGCCGGCGTTCGTGGCTGCGGACCCGTACGGGGCTGGCATCGCGGCAGTGCTGGCCAACGTCAACGACCTGGCCGCGATGGGCGCGCGGCCCGTTGCCCTGCTCGACACCGTCGTCGGTGACGAGGCGACGAGCCGCGAGGTGCTGCGCGGCATGCAGTGGGCCGCCGACCTGTACCAGGTCCCGGTGGTCGGGGGGCACCTCACGCGTACCGACGGTCCGCCGTCGCTGTCGGCCTTCGGCATCGGCCGTGCGGACAAGGTGCTGTCGGCGACCCACGCGGCGGCCGGTCAGGTCCTCGTGCTGGGCTGCTGCCTGGAAGGGACGATGCGCCAGGACTTCTTGTTCTTCCCCTCCTTCGAGCAGCGCGGAGCGCAGCTCGCCGGCGACGTGCGGCTGCTGGCCGACCTGGCGACGAGCGGTGCGGCAGTTGCCGCGAAGGACGTGAGCATGGCGGGCCTGGTCGGCTCGCTCGCGATGCTGCTCGAGGCGGGCCGGCTCGGCGTGACCGTCGACCTCGACGCGCTGCCCGTGCCGGACGGTGTACCGCTGGCCGACTGGCTCGGGTGCTTCCCCTGCTTCGCGTTCTTGCTGACCTGCCCCGCCGACCGGGTAGCGGACTGCCTGGCGGGCTTCCGCGGTCGCGGTCTGACGGCCGAGGCGCTGGGGGTGCTCGACACCAGCGGGCAGGTGCGGTTGCGGCGCGGGGACGAGGTGGCGACGGTGTTCGACCTGGTCACTGAGGGCGTCACGAACCTGCGCAGCTAGGCAGGTCATAGCGCGATCGTCATGTCCTGGTGGAGCACACCGAGGTAGTCGGCGGGCTCGCCTACCGGTGTCCACCCGAGGTGCACGAAGAAGGTCGTGTTCACGGCCTGCACCGTCGCGTCCATGCGGCGACCGCCGGCGGCGGCCGCGGTGGCGACGGCGGTCCGGACCAGCGGTGCTCCGATGCCGGCGTGCCGGTGCTCGGGCAGGACGGCGAGCCGGTCGCCCTTCCACACCCCGTCGCTGAGCGGGTAGAGCCGGACGGTGCCGGCGGGCTCGTCATCGACGAAGCCCAGGACGTGCACCACCTGGGCGTCGTCGTCGTGGCTGTCGCGGTCGTCGCCGTCGAACAGCCGCTGCTCCTGCACGAACACGGCCCGCCGGATGCGGTGGTGCGTCGCGAGCTCGTCGGGGCCCTGGACGGACCGGCAGCGGAGCGCGTCAGGCCTTCGTGAACAGGGGGAGGGAAGGACGTCCGTCACGAGTGCCTCCGTCCGAACGCTCGAACGCGCCCATGCCCGAGCAGGCCTGGCAGCGGGCGCAGCCGGCGGCGACGCCCGAGCTCGACATCCCCTTTTGCGCCAGGTACGGCACCACCTGGCGGTAGACCGCCTCGACCGCCTCGCGCGGCGGCGGCAGGAAGTCCTCCATCAGGCTGCCGGGCACCGGACGCAGCGGCACGATGAACGGGTAGACGCCCAGGTCGATGGCCCGCTTGCAGCCCTCGACGGTCAGCTTCTCGTCCTCGCCAATGCCGAGGATCACGTAGGTCGACACCTGGCCGGCGCCGAAGGCCTTCACCGCTCGTTCCCAGGCCCCGAAGTAGGCCTCGATGCCCCAGCGCGCCTTGCCCGGTGCGACCCGGGCGAGCACCGCCGGGTCGAAGGTCTCGATATGGATGCCGACCGAGTCGATGCCCAGGTCGGCCACCCGGTCGATGACGTCGAGGTCGGACGGCGGTTCGAACTGCACCTGCACCGGCAGCCCGGCCGCCTCCTTCACGGCCTGCCCGCAGCGACCGACGTACATCGCCCCGCGGTCGGGGGTAGCGGTGCTGCCCGTGGTCAGGGTCGCGTCGACCGCGCCGTCGAGCTCCTTTGCCGCGAGGGCCACCTCGGCCAGCATCGCCGGGGTCTTCTTCGCGATGGTGCGGCCCTGGGCCAGCGTGACGCCGATGCCGCAGAACTGGCACTGGTCGTCGTTGCCCCAGTAGGCGCAGGTCTGCAGCACCGTGCTGGCCACGGAGTCCAGGTGCAGCAGGGCGATCTGGTGGTAGGGGATGCCGTCGGCGGTCGTCAGGTCGTAGTACTTCGGGCGGGGGGCCAGGGCGGCGGTCGCGAGCCGCTCGCTGCCCTGGTAGACCGCCCAGCTGCCGTCGTCCTCCCCACGCAGGGCATAGGGCGAGCTCTCGACGTACGACGCACTCGTCGGCACCGTGGTCTGCACGCCCTCGATGTACAGCATCCCGGCGTCGGCCGGTCCGGCGCCGCCGGCGCGGGCGGACAGCGGCACCTCGACCCGCAGCCCGGAGCTCTGCAGCGACGTCAGCAGCTGCGCCAGGGCCTCGGCGGACAGCACGGGGGCCGGAGCTGGGGTGTCGATGCCGTGGGCATCGGACGTGGTGAGGGTCATGCGGTGTGGCCCTTCTCCGGGAGGTGCGGCATTCACTATAGGAAATGTCGGTGGTCGGTCCCCTGTCAAGGGTTGGGGGTACCTCGCCGCAGCGCCTCGGCCCGGGCGTCGCGCTCGCCGGCGCCCGGATACGACGTGGCGGACGCACCTGTCTCGCGGGACTCCGTGACCGAACCGGTGGCCAGATCGACGTGCAGCGGCTCGACGGCGTGCACCACGCTGGTGAAGTCCTCGTCGGGGGTGGCCGTCACGAGCAGCGCCCGGCCGGTGGCGACCTCGACCTCGAGCCGGTGGTAGGGCACGAACGGGTCGCCCTCGGGGTGACCCGCTTCCTCTACCACGACCCATTCCTGGCCGGAGCGACGCGCGTCGGCGAGCGTGCGCAACCGCCGCGCGACGGCCTGCTCGCCCACCACCTCCCGGTGCCGCATCGCCAGCGCGGCGTCGGCCACCAGGGCGAGGTCGAGCTCGGCAGGGCTCATCCCGCTGTCGGTCAGCACGTCGACCACGAGGTCGGGGCCGCGCTCGGCGGCGAGCAGGAGGGCGGCGGTCGACGGCCCCAGCTCACGCAGGCGGTCGACCGTCATCCGGACGAGCTGCACCACCCGCTGGTAGATGTCCGGCCGCGAGGTCACCGAGGGGTACAGGCGCGCTTCGGCCTGCTGCCAGGCTGCGCTGGTCAGCATCGGCACCGAACTGTCGTCAAAAGCGTGATTCCCGGGCTCGGTCATTGCGTTTCCCTTCCGGCGAGTTCACTATGCTGCACATGTCATCTCCTATCCGATGCGCCACGCCCCTGACGCGGGGTGTAGCCGTCGTCGCCGTGGGTGGCAACGCCCTGACCGCCGAGACCCAGCGGGGAACCGCCGACGAGATCGCTGCCAACGCCGCGCAGATGGCCAGCTGCCTCGGTGAGCTGGTCGCCGCAGGCTGGCAGGTCGCCGTCGTCCACGGCAACGGCCCGCAGGTGGGCAACCTGGCGATGCAGCAGGACGCCGCCGAGGACCTCGTCCCCGTGCAGCCGCTGCACCAGCTCTGCGCGATGACGCAGGGACAGCTCGGCAGCGTGCTGGTGCGCGCGGTCGACCGCGAGTGCGGCGCGGGGAAGGCGGTCTGCGTCGTCACCCACGTCGGCGTCGACCCGCAGGACCCGGCGTTCGAGACGCCGACCAAGCCCATCGGCCCCTTCTTCGACGAGGACCGGGCGCAGGCCTACGCCGCCCAGCGGGGCTGGACGGTCGCGGAGGACTCCGGGCGCGGCTGGCGCCGGGTCGTCGCCTCGCCGCGACCCGAGTCGATCGTCGAGATGCAGGCCATCCGCACGCTGCTCGAGGCCGGCCACGTCGTGCTCGCCGCCGGCGGCGGCGGGGTGGCGGTTGATGCCGGCAGCCTCGACGGGGTCGACGCGGTCATCGACAAGGACCGCGCGTCGGCAGCGCTCGCCACCGCGGTCGGCGCCACCGAGCTGTACCTGCTGACCGGCGTCGACTGTGTGCTGCTGGACTTCGGCACGCCACGGCAGCGACCCGCCCACCGCATGACGCAGCAGGAAGCCGCCCAGCACCTGGCGGACGGGCAGTTCCCCGCGGGCAGCATGGGCCCCAAGGTCGAGGCAGCACTGCGCTTCCTGGACGACGGCGGGCACCGCGCCATCATCACGTCCGTCGGGCGCCTGGCGGAAGCCGTGGCCGGCGATCCCACCGCGGGCACGAGCATCGAGCGGGCGCACGCCGCCACCCGGACGGCGTCATGAGCGCCAGCGGCCTGTCGGTCCACAAGGACACCTACCTGGACTCGCTGCTCCTGATGGTGTGCACCGTCAGCATGGACGGCCTGCAGGGCGTCACCTGGGCGGGCGCGACGATGGCCAGCCCCCGCGGTCTGGAGGACCTTGCGGCGGCCGGTTTCACCGGCGTCGAGGGCCTCGGCGCCAACGACCTCGTCCTCGCCGTCAAGGCCGAGGACGAGACCGCTCTGGAGGCCGCCCTCGAAGCGGGCCGGCAGGCGGCCTTCAGCGAGCGGGAGACGGCCGGACCCGCGAGCGAGAAGCCTCCGACGAGCCTGGCCGACGCGGCCCGACGCCAGGCCGGCAGCAACGTCGCGATCGTGTCGGTGCCCGGGGACTACGCCGCCCTCGAGGCCCATCACGCCCTGACGGCAGGTCTGCACGTCCTGCTGTTCAGCGACAACGTGCCGCTGGAGCAGGAGATCGAGCTCAAGGAGCGGGCCGCCGCGCTCGGGCTGCTCGTCATGGGCCCCGGAGCCGGTACGGCGGTGCTGGGAGGCACCGGACTCGGCTTCGCCAACACCCTCACCGCCTCCAGCGGCGGTGCGGTCGGTGTCGTCGCGGCGGCTGGTACCGGCGCGCAGGAGGTCTCGGCGCTGCTCGACCGCTGGGGCGTCAAGGTCTCCCAGGTGATCGGAGTCGGCGGCCGCGACTTGTCCGCCCCCGTGCAGGGCCGGATGGCGCAGGAGGCTGCCCGGGCCCTGGAGGCCGATCCCGGCACCACCGCCGTGCTGCTCGTCTCCAAGCCCCCGGACCCGGCCGCCGCGCAAGCGGTCCTGGCCGAGTGCCGGGGGACGAGGGCGGTGGCCGTCTTCCTCGGCCTGGACGACCTCGATCCGCCGGACGGCGTGACCCTCTCGCCGACCCTGGAGCAGGGAGCGCTCGCGGCGGCGCGACTGACGGGCGCGACCCCGCCGAGCCTCACCGAGGGGCTCAGGGACAAGGTGGCCGCGGTCACGCTCGACGCCCGGCGCACCAGGGTCCAGGGCCTGTTCTCGGGCGGGACGCTCTGCTACGAGGCGCAGTGGGTCCTCGAGAGCCTGCTCGGGCCGGTCTACTCCAACGAGCCGCTGCGCAAGGCACACTCGGTCGCGGCGGCACCGGCCGGCGCGCACGTGCTGCTTGACCTGGGAGCTGAGGAGTACACCGTGGGACGCCCCCACCCCATGATCGACCCGAGCGGCCGGCTCGAGCTGCTGCGGGCGGTGGCGGACGACCCGGAGGTGGCCGTGGTGCTGATGGACGTCGTCATCGGGCACGGCAGCCACACCGACCCGGCGGGGCAGATCGCCCCCGTCGCCGCGGAGCTGATGGCCGGCGGGGGCCCTCAGGTCGTCACCTACCTGCTCGGCACCGAGGGCGACCCGCAGGCCTACTCCCGCCAGCGGCGGATCCTCGAAGACGCCGGCTGCCTCGTTCCGGAGACCAACGCCCGGGCCGCCTACGTGGCGGCCGCGCTGGTGCGCCGCGAGCCCGAGCTCGTCGAGCTGGGCACATGACCCACCGCCCCGTCGCGCTGCTGACCTACTCCACCAAGCCGCGCGGCGGTGTGGTGCACACCCTGGAGCTGGCCGAGGCGCTGAGCGACCTCGGGGTGCCGGTGCGGGTCGTGGCCCTGGGTGACCCGGGGGCCGGCTTCTTCCGGCCGGTGCGCGTGCCGGTCACCCTGGTGCCAGGCCCGGTGGGCACTGAGACGCTGGAGGAGAAGGTCGCCGGCGGGATCGACTGCCTCGAGGGCGCGCTCGCCGAGATCGTGCGGGCCACGCCCGACGTGGTTCTGCACGCCCAGGACTGCATGAGCGCCCGGGCGGCTGCCCGCGTCCGTGACGCCGGCAGCGGCGTACCGGTCGTGCGGACCGTCCACCACGTCGACGACTTCTCCAGCGCGATGCTGATGGACTGCCAGCGGCAGGCGATCCTCGAGCCCGACGTCGTCCTGGCGGTCACTGAGGTCTGGCGGGGGATCCTCGAGCGCGACTACGGGGTTGCCAGCGCGGTCGTACCCAACGGCGTCGACGTCCGACGCTTCGCCACCGCCTCGCAGGAGCGCGCGGCGGAGCTGCGCCGCTCGGTCGGCGCGGCGGACCGCCCGCTGATCCTGGGCGTCGGCGGCATCGAGCCACGCAAGGGCACCGACGACCTGGTCCGGGCAGTGGCGGACCTGCGCAGCCGTACCGGCCTGGACCCCGTGCTCGCCGTCGTCGGCGGCCACTCCTTCCAGGACTACAAGGCCTACCGGGACAGGGTCCTGGCGGAGCTGCCCTCCCTCGGCCTGGTGCTCGGTCGCGACATCGTCCAGGTCGGGACGGTGCCCGAGGCCGACATGGCCGCCTGGTACGCCGCTGCCGACCTGCTCGCCTTCCCCTCGGTGAAAGAGGGCTTCGGTCTGGCCGTGCTGGAGGCGATGGCCGCCGGCACCCCCGTCGTCACCAGCGACCTCCCCGTGTTCCGTGAGTACCTCGTCGACGGTCGCGACGCCCTGCTCGTCCCGGTCGGGAACGTGCCGGCGCTGTCCTCAGCGCTGGAGGCGGTCCTGCGGGACACCGCACTGCGGACCCGGCTGGTCGCAGCCGGAACCGGCGTCGCGCAGGCGTTCACCTGGCCGGCCAGCGGCCGCCGGCACCTTGAGGTCTACGCGGACCTGCCGAGCACCGCCCGGGTGTGAGCCCCAGGCGGCCCAGCGTGCCTGGATCGAGCTGAACGACCGACAGAACGGCGCGCCGGCGAGGGCTTGCCCTTCTGTCGATCGTCGTAGGGCTTCCGGAGGAAGCTTGTTGGCGGTGGCGGTGGGATTTGAACCCACGGACGGCTTGCACCGTCACACGCTTTCGAGGCGTGCTCCTTCGGCCGCTCGGACACGCCACCGCCGATGACTCTAGCGAACGACGACGGCGGCTCGCTCTAGCGCTGGCCCTCGAAGAACGCGGTCAGCAGCGCGCTGCTCGGCTCGGCCAGGACGCCGGGCAGCACCTCCGGTCGGTGGTTGAGCCGGCGGTCCCTCAGCACGTCCCAGAGCGAACCGGCGGCTCCCGCCTTCGGGTCCAGCGCGCCGTACACGACGCGCTCGAGCCGGCTCAGGACGATCGCGCCGGCGCACATCGTGCACGGCTCGAGGGTGACCACCAGCGTGCAGCCCTCCAGCCGCCACACGCCACGTGACGCGGCGGCCCGGCGGATCGCGAGCACCTCGGCGTGCGCCGTCGGGTCCCCGCTGCCCTCACGGTCGTTGTGCGCCTGCGCCAGGACGGCCCCGTCCACCCCCAGGATGACCGCGCCGACCGGGACGTCGCCGTGCTGCAGGGCCCGCTCGGCCTCGTGCAGCGCCAGCTGCATGGCGTCGTCGTACCGGGTCACCCGTCGCGCAGGCTGTCGAGGACCTCCAGGAAGCCCGCCCGCTCGCCGAGGGCGGACAGCACGTCGGCGGGCAGCAGGCCCTCCCCCGCGCACAGGTCGAGCAGCGCCTCGGCCGGGATGCCGAGGTCGCTCAGCAGGGCGGTGTCGCCGACCGGCTCCGCGACCGGCCGCGTGCCCTCGTCGTCCTCGTCGCTGTCGGCCTCCTCGACGTCGCCGTCCTCCCAGAGCATCGCGGCGACGTCACTGCCGAGCACGGCCCGGCGGTCGGAGAGGAACACCCGGGGCTCGGCGAGGCTGCCGGAGCCGCCGTCGACGCGCACGAGCGCGACGTACTCGTCGTCCTCCTCGAACAGCAGCAGCGCCGGGCCGTCGCCGTCCCCGGTGAGGTCGCGGAGCTCGTCCGCCAGCGTGTCGAGGTCCTCCACGTCGTGCAGGTCGAGCTCGCGTCCGGTCCAACCGTCGTCGGTGCGTGCGAGCGCAGCGGCGAAGTACGTCACAGGGCCTCTCTTCTCAGACCAGGGCGTCCATGGCCCGCTCGTACGCCGCCGCGAAGCCGAGCCGACGGGCGAGGGTGGACAGCATCTCGTCGGCGTAGGCGTCGACGTCGGACAGGATGGCACCCAGCTCCATCTCGTCCAGACCCAGGTCGGCGAAGACGCCCAGGTCGCCGGCCGGCCAGACGTCGTCGAGCTCGTCGTCGGCGGGCGGCTCCAGGTCCAGGCGCTCCATCACCTGCGCGGCCAGGTCCCAGGCGACGGACGCGGTGACGTCGCTGAGCAGCAGCCGCTCCTGCCCGCCGACGAACCGGACCACGACGAAGAACTCGTCCGCAACGTCGACGAGGGCGAACGCGCCGGGCACCTGGCCGCGCACCGCCGCGACCACGTCCCCCAGGTCGTCCGCGACGGTCGGGGGCAGCTCACCGACCTGCCAGACGCCGTCCTGCTGGAAGACGACGACCGCCCACTTGTCGAAGGACTCAGCCACGTGGGGACTCTTACAGGTGCAGGCGCGGGTGGGAAGGGGTAGGCGAGCAGGTAGTCGATCCCGGAGGTTCCCTTGTCTGAGCGCAACACGTTTGCCCACTTCCTGCACGATGCCGGCCTTGCCGCGTGGTTCGGTGGTTCGCTCATGGGCGCCGTCGGCGTCAACGGCGCCGCGGCCGACGTGGACGACCCGAGGCAGCGGGCCCGGGTCGCCAACTCCGGGTGGTCCCGCTGGACCCCGATCAACGCGGTCGCCATCGGCGCGCACCTGCTCGGTGGGGCCATGCTCCTGAAGGAGAACAAGGGCCGGGTCAAGAGCCAGAAGGGCGTGCTCGGCAACACCAACCTGAAGCTTGCCCTGACCGCCGGCGCGCTCGGCGCCACCGCCTACTCGCGGATGCTCGGCCAGAAGGTGATGAACGCCGGCGACGTGCCGGTGGCCGGCGGCACCGAGCCGCTGCCCACCACCCCGCCCGAGGTGGCCAAGGCCCAGAAGCAGCTCAAGGCGCTGCAGTGGGCGATCCCCGGGCTGACCGGTGCGGTCCTGGCCTCCTCGGCCCTGCACGAGGAGCAGCAGCGCCCGTCCCAGGTGCTCAAGGGCTCGCTGCAGGCGCTGCCATCCCGGGCCGCCGGGGTCGCCGGCACGGTCGGGGCGCTGGCCGGCGCCAAGGCCCTGTCTGCTGCGCAGGCCGCCGGGCCGGCGCTGGAGCGCGGCAGGGCGGCGGCGGTGCCGGCGCTGGAGAAGGCCGGCCAGGCCGCGACGTCCGCGTACGAGAAGGCCCTCGACAGGGCCAAGGAGACGCTCCCCGCCTGAGCACCGTCCCGGGGCCAGCACCCCTGCACACGACCGACGTCGGGCGCGCCGCCTGCAGGCGTGCCCGACGCGTGTCCAGGGCTCGTTGCGCTCAGGTGTGTGCCGCTGTGCTGGTCAGGCCGCGGTGTCCTGCGGCGCGAGGCAGTCCTTGAGCAGCCGCCCCACGTAGTCCGGGTGGTGCACCACGTCGTCCCAGGTGATCCGGAGCAGCCGCCAGCGCAACCGCGCCAGCTCGTTGTCCTTGCGGCGGTCCTTCTCACGGACGTCCTCGGGGTCGTGCCAGCGCCGGCCGTCGCACTCGACGATCAGCCGCTGCTCCCGGAAGCAGAAGTCGAACCTGCCGACTCGGCCACCCCCGGGCCGGCGGACGGTGACCTGGCTCTCCGGGTGCAGGCCCTGCTCCAGCGCCAGGACCCGGAAGAGCGACTCGAGCACCGACTCGCAGGCCGGGTCGACGAACTCCAGCACGCCTCGAAGGCGGCGCGCACCTGGGCGACGGCTGCGAGCCCCGACGGCCGCCACCAGCTCGTCCAGGGTGATCAGCCCCCGCCGAAGCGCGCTGTCCGCGATGACGACCGCCTCGCGCAGCGGCCGGGTCAGCGCGCACTCGACCACGGTCACGAGGGCCGTGGTGACCGGAAGGCCCTCGCAGCCGAGGACCCCGAGCTCGACAACACCGCCGTCGGCTCGGCGGGTGGCATCCACCCCCGGGAGCGCGACCCGGGAGCGACCGGTCGGCACGTTGACCTCGACCAGCCGGGGCTCGACGAACATGTCCATCCCCCACAGCACCGCCGCCGTGCGACCGGCGGCTGCGCAGTCGGCACCGAGGGAGAGCAGGACCGCACGCACCTCGGCGACGTAGGCCGGGTCCGGCAGGCCACCGGAGAGCAGGTGCCGCGCCCGGACCGGTAGCGGTGCCGGCGCGTAGACCCCTCGCCGGATCCGCAGCAGACCGCCGGACCTGAGCAGGGCCTCCAGCCCGTACCGGCTGATGCCGGCGTCGGCCAGGTGCTCCCGGGCGAGGTGCTGCCGCGAGGCGGGGCAGGCACGGGCGAGGGGGTGCATTCCCCCAGCCTGGGATGGCGTCGCGCGCCGCGGGGGCGTGGACCGGCAGCTGTGGATGGCCAGCACAGCTGCACACGACCGAAGGCCCGCGCGCCGGAGCTGAGCGGGCGCCAGGGCCGCACAGCCCTCGACAGCCCCCGTTCGTGTGCAGTTGTGCCGACCGCAGACGCCAGGGGCGGGGCGGCGGTCAGGCGGGGGTGGCGGGGGCGGCGGCCGGATCGACGGGCGCGGCCGGCGGTGAGGTGGGCGCACCCGGCTCGCCGAACAGCGACTGCGCGGCCGAGACCCCGGCCACCACACCGGACGCCGCCGCGACCTGCACCAGCTGCAGGCCGGGCGTGAGGTCCCCCGCCGCCCAGACGCCGTCCACGGACGTCCGGCCGCAGTCGTCCACCTTGACATAGCCGTCCGCATCGAGCTCGCAGCCCAGCGCCACCGCCAGCTCGGTCCGCGGCTGGTGCGCGAGCGAGAAGAACACCAGCGAGCCCGGCAGCTGACGGCCCGAGCCCAGGCAGACCCCACGCAGGTCGCCGCGGCGCCCCAGGAACGACACCGCATCGTCCTCGACCAGCTCGACGCCGAGATCACGCAGGTAGGCCCGGCACTGCTCGTCGCCGCGGAACGCGCGCCCGTTGGTCACCACCGTCACCGACCGCGCCCAGTTCAGCAGCATCCCGGCGAAGCCCACCAGGTGCGGGTCCCAGCCCAGCGCCACCACGTCCCGGTCGCGGGCCTCGTAGCCGTCGCACGACGGGCAGTGGAACACCGAGGCGCCGTAGTGCTCCTCGAAGCCCTCCACGTCGGGGAAGGCGTCCTGCACGCCGCAGGCCAGCACCAGCCGGTGGGCCCGGTACGACGCGAGCTCGAACAGCCCGTCCCGGACGGTGACCGAGGACGCCGTCGTCGGCACCACCGACGCGGTCGGGTAGGCGAGCAGCTCCTTCCGACCCTGGGCCAGCAGGTCCATCGGCCGCTGGGGGTCGCGGCCCAGGTAGCCGTGCGATGACTCCACCGCGGCGGCCCGGTACGCCCCGGAGTCCAGGACCACGACCGACCGGCGGTAGCGGGCCAGCCAGAGGGCCGCGGCGAGCCCGGACGGGCCGCCGCCCACGACGACGCCGTCGACCTCCACGTCGCGCCCCTACCCCGCTGCCGGCTGCTCGGCACCCGAGGTCAGCAGGCCGTTCGCCAGCACCGCGTCCAGCGACAGCGTCTTGTAGCCCTCCTCCTGGAACAGCACCGTGATCCGGTCGCCCTCGTAGCTCATCACCACCCCGGTCCCCCAGGTCGCGTGCTGCACCTCGGAGTCCAGCGGGAACGGCGAGGCGGCCGGGTCCGGCGCGGTCGCCGCGGCCCCGGCCAGGCAGCTGTCGCAGTTCCCGCACAGCTGCTCGAGCCGCTCGCCGAAGTACCCCAGCAGGTACTGCCGCCGACAGCCCTGGGTCTCGGCGTAGCCGCGCATCATGTCGACCCGGGAGCGCTCCACCCGGCGGCGCGACTCGGCCACCGCGACCGCCGCGGCGACCGCGTCGGACGGCACCGGGTCGCCGGTCAGACGGCCGTCGGGCAGCACCTCCACCGCCGCGACCTGCTCGAGCAGGTTGACCAGCCCGACGAGCCGGGTCGAGGACAGCCCCATCTCCTCGGCCAGCTCCGCGGGCGACACCGGCCCTGGGGCGTGCTTGACCAGGGTCGCGACCTTCTGCAGGGCCTGCTCATCGACGCCCCCGGAGGCGAAGAACTGCCGCAGCCCCAGGTCCTCCGGCCGGTAGTACAGCACCGCCTCGGCCGGCTCCCCGTCGCGGCCGGCCCGCCCGATCTCCTGGTAGTAGCTGTCCAGCGAGTCCGCCACCTCGGCGTGCAGGACGAACCGCACGTCCGCCTTGTCGATGCCCATCCCGAACGCCGTCGTCGCCACCACCACGTCCAGCTCACCGGCCATGAACCGCTCCTGCACCGCGGTGCGGTCCGCCGCCCTCAGCCCGGCGTGGTACGCCGCCGCATCGGCACCCAGGTCGGCCAGGGCCGCGGCGTAGGCGTCCGCCGAGGCCCGGGTCGCGGTGTAGACCAGGCCGGGCTTTGGCGAGCCCATCGCGCGCAGCAGCACCGCCTCGCGGCGCTGCTCGTCGGTGCGCACCCACTCCACGTCGAGCGAGAGGTTCGGGCGGTCGAAGCCCTGCACCAGCTGCACCGGGTCCCGCATGCCCAGCCGCTCGACGATCTCGGCCCGCACCGGCGGGGAGGCGGTGGCGGTGAGGGCCAGCACCCGCGGCCGACCGAGCCGCTCCACCACGGTGCCCAGCCGCAGGTAGTCCGGCCGGAAGTCGTGCCCCCACGAGCTGATGCAGTGCGCCTCGTCCACCACGAACATCGACGGCCGGGCCGCGGCCAGCGCCTCCAGCACCTCGTCCTTCGCGAGCTGCTCCGGCGCGAGGAAGATGAACTCCGCGTCACCCGCAACGACCGCCTCCAGCGCCGCGGACCGCGCCGTCGCCGACAGCGAGCTGTTGGCCTGCACCGCCCCGCCGGCCTCGACGTCGGTGAGCCCGGTGACCTGGTCGCGCTGCAACGCGATGAGCGGGGAGACCACCACCGTGGGGCCTTCCACCAGCACCGCCGGCACCTGGTAGACGGCGCTCTTGCCGGCCCCGGTCGGCATCACGACCAGCACGTCCCGGCCGGCCACGACCGCCTCCATCGCCTCGAGCTGTCCCGGTCGCAGGGTGGGCCAGCCGAAGACCTGCTCGGCGGTACGGCGGATGTCGTCGGCGCGCGACACAGGGGGCCTCCAGGGTCAGGGACGCAGGCCCTACCCAGGAATCGGCACCGCGACCGCCCGCTGGGCTAGGTTGCGGTCATGACGAGCCCGCTGGGGCGGTACGCCGGGGAAGCCCACGACGCGCCGGTGACGGTGCGGCTGCTGGCCGCGCCGCTCAAGATCTGGCAGCGGGCGGCGGAGCACCACGACGAGCTGATGCGCGAGATGGCCCTGCTGGCGCTGTCCCCGACCCCGCCCGAGCTGCCGACCCGGTTGCTGCAGCTCGTCGACCTGCTCGGCCGCCAGTACGGCGCGGCCGGCGCCCGGCCGGACGACGCCCGCGAACAGGCGATGGCCGCCGGACTGGACCGCCTGGACCTGAGCTACGAGGTACCGCGGGGCATCGCCGCCGACGCGCAGCGGATGCGCGACCTGCTCGACGAGGTCGAGAACTACTGCCAGACCGACCTGCTGACGCTCGAGCAGTCGCCGGTGCAGGCCGCCTTCTCCCGCTGGTACATCGACCAGTTCGTGCAGCAGGCGGCCGGCCGGCCGGCGGTGCCCTGGCCCGGGCCCTGGGACTAGAGCGAGCCGCCCACGACCACCGGCTCGTTGACCAGCTCGATCCCGAACCGCACCCGCACCCCGTCCCGGACCGTCCGCGCCAGCGCCAGCAGCTCCGCGGTGGTCGCGCCGCCCCGGTTGACCAGGGCCAGCGTGTGCTTGCTCGACAGGCCGACCGGGCCGTCGCCCCAGCCCTTCCCGAAGCCGCTGTGCTCGATCAACCAGGCGGCGCTGACCTTCACCAGGCCGGACGGGTCGGGCCACGACGGGGCGCCCTCCGGGGCCAGCGGCACCAGCGGGTTGGTGAAGAACGAGCCGGCGCTCACGCTGTCGGGGTCCGCCGGATCGAGCACCATGCCCTTGCCCCGGCGCAGCTCGAGCACCGCCTCGCGCACGTCCGCCGCCGGGGCGCGCTCGCCCAGCGCGACACCGAGCGCCCGCGCCAGCTCGGCGTACCGGACCGGGGCCGACAGCCGCCCGGCGCTCAGCTGGAGCAGCACCGACAGCACCACCCAGCGCTCCGGCTCCGCCTTGAAGGCGCTGTGGCGGTAGGAGAAGCCGCAGGCCGCGGCCGGCAGCACGGCGAGCTCCCCGGTGGTGCGGTCGAGCGCCCGCACCGAGACGACCGCGGTGGCGACCTCGGCGCCGTACGCGCCGATGTTCTGGACCGGGCTGGCACCGACGGTGCCCGGGATGCCGGACATCGCCTCGAGGCCGACCAGGCCCTCCGCGAGGGCGCAGGCGACGAGGCCGTCCCAGTCCTCGCCGGCCTGCACCTCGAGCCGGGTGCCGTTGCGCCGGATGCCGCGGGTGCGCACGAGCGCGACGGTGTCCAGGCCCTGGTCGGGCAGCACGACGTTGGAGCCACCGCCGAGCACGAAGACCCCCGGGCGGGCCGCCTCGACAACGTCCTCGGCCGTGGTGCACTCGAGCAGCCGGCGGGCCGGACCACCGAGCTGCAGGCTGGTCAGCGGCGCGAGCGGGACATCGGTGCGCTCACGCATCAGCCCGGCACCCGAGCAGCGGGGGCCGGCAGGAGCGCCCGGGTGGTCACGCCGCCAGAGTAGGAGACCAACTGCTGCGGGTCCCGGACGTGCTGTGCGGCGCGCGACCGGTGGGTCGCCGCGGAGCGGATCGGCTCAGCCCGAGAAGCTGCCGGCGCTCACCCCGGCGCCCACCCCCTCGCTGAAGCCCTGGAGGAGCTGGTCGAGCAGTGCCCCGACGTCGAAGCTGGAGACGTTGTCGGGGACCGTCACCTCGTCGGCGCGGTCGTCGATGTCCACGATCACCTCGGCGCCGGCGACGCTGTCCTTGCCGGGGTCCTTCGCGAGCTTGCGGATCGACTCGATGTCGACGGTGAACTGCGACAGGTGGCCGCTCTTGAGCGTGATGGTGCCGGTGGCCGGGCCGTCGAGGACGTTGTCGTCGATGACGGTCGGGTCGACGTCGACCAGCGCCTCGGCGAACGGCAGGCTCTTGGTGGTCTGCAAGATCTTGAGCGCTGCCTTCAGGGCCGGCCGGGCCTGCACCTTGACGTCCAGGACCCGGTCGGCCGAGGAGTCGTTGGCGTCGGTGACCGTGACGTAGGGCTTGACCGCGCCGAAGAGCCGCTTCCCGAGATCGCTGAGCGCGGCCGCGTCCGGCGTGTCGCCCGCTGCGCCACCCAGGCCCGGCGTCAGCTCGTCGGCCAGCTCCTTGAACTGCTCGATGTACTTGCTGAGGTCGAGCTTGATCCACTTGCCGGCGCGGACGTCGGCGAGGGCGGTGCCGAGCTCGGGCGGGCCGGACGCCGCCGCCTCGTCCAGCGTGGCGTCGAAGTCGTCGACCCCACCGGCCGCGGCCAGCCGGCCGATCGCCGTGAGGTCGACGTGGGCGTACAGCACGCCCCCGACGACCCGCAGCTCACCCAGCGCGCTCCGGTCGTCGCGGACGATGAAGGCGAAGTTCACGTCCTTCAGCTGCTCGCTCAGGGTGGCGCCCGGGGTCCCGGCGGCGTTCTGCAGGTCCTTGAGCCGCTTGTCGCTGGCCGGGTCGACGACGTAGGTGATGCTGCCCTTGAGCAGCGACGTCATCAGCTCCGGCGGCGTGCTGCCGTCCTGGCTCGCGAGCTTCGCGACCGTGCCGTTCGGGTCGTTGAAGCGCAGCGTGAACGCCGCCGCCCGCGCGTCCTGGAGGTTGGTGCTCGCGGCGGCGAACTCCGCCTTGATCGTCCGCTTCTTCTCCGTGCCGCAGCCGGCGGCTGCGGCCAGCGGAAGGGCCAGGACGAGGGTGCCGGCGGCGAGCCGGCGGGAGGGACGGGCCACGGAAATCTCCAAAGTAGGGGGTGCAGCTCGGCAGTCTGCCCGCTGGAACCCGCTCTGCCGGTCGAGATGGGCGAAATGTGGCTCACGATCTGATGTCGATGCCCGGACAGGGCACACTGTTCCGCCGGTCGGAGCAACGACGTGGAGCAGCGAGGGAGGTACGGCGTGGGAGACCTGGAGCGCGAGATCGCGCGGGAGCAGGCGGTGGTCGACCGCGCCCTGACCCGCCTGGAGGTGCTGCGCACCGTGGCAGCGCAGCGCGAGCGGGAGTCGCTGCACGGCACCGGTACCGGCACGCCGCAGGCGGTCTACGAGCGCGACGTGCAGGCCCTGGCCGCCGCGGCCCGCCGGGTGGACCTCGACGCCGCGGGTGAGGGCCTGGTGTTCGGCCGGCTCGACGTGCTCGAGGGCCCGGCCCTGCACATCGGCCGGCTCGGCCTGCGGACCGAGGACCAGGAGCCGATCGTCGTCGACTGGCGGGCCCCGGCCGCCGCGCCGTTCTACCGGGCGACCGCCGCCGACCCGCTCGGGGTCGTGCGCCGCCGCACGATCAGCTGCCGCGGCCCGCAGGTCACCGGCGTCGAGGACGAGCTGCTCGACCCGGACGCGCACCTGGACGGCACCATCGTCGGTGATGGGGCGTTCCTCGCCGCGGTCTCCCGCGAGCGCGGTGCCCACATGCGCGACATCGTCGCCACCATCCAGCGCGAGCAGGACCTGGCGGTGCGCGCCCCCGACGACGGCGCCCTGGTCGTCACCGGCGGCCCCGGCACCGGCAAGACCGCCGTGGCGCTGCACCGGGTCGCCTACCTGATGTACGCCCGCCGCGAGTGGTACGGCCGGCGCGGCGTGCTGGTCGTCGGTCCGTCGCCGGTCTTCGTCGACTACATCGGCGCGGTCCTGCCGTCCCTGGGCGAGACCAGCGTGCGGCTCGCCGACCTCGGCCGGGTGCCGGTGCTGCCGCGCAGCCTCACCCTGGACGGCGACGACGACCCGGCGGCGGTCGCGGTCAAGGGCTCCGCCCGGATGGCAACGCTGCTCAAGCGGGCGGTGCGGCACCTGGCCGGCGCCCAGCGGATCAGCGACCTGGAGCTGATCCACTGGGGGTACGCGTTCACGCTGCCCGTCGACGAGCTGCTCCGCCGCCGCTCGCAGGTCGGGCGGTCGCCGCGCAGCCACAACGCCGGCCGCACCGCCTACGTCGCCGCGCTGGTGGAGGTGGCGTGGCGGGCCTGGGAGCGGCGCCCGCAGGCCGCCAAGCCCGAGCCCGGCGACCGGGAGGACTTCGGCCGCTGGCTGCGCAGCGACCCGGCTTTCGTCCGCGAGGTCGACAAGGCCTGGCCGGTGCTCGCGCCGCTGCAGGTGCTCGACGCGCTCCGCACCGGCAAGGTCCCGCTCGCCAAGGTCGCCGGCGGCCTGTACGACGACACCGAGCAGGCGGTGCTCGCCCGCAGTTGGCCCAGCACGTCGTTCTCGGCCGCCGACGCGGCGGTGCTCGACGAGCTCGCCACCATCCTGGGCCCGCCGCCGGAGCCCGAGGTCGACCCGGACGACGCGTGGGACGAGCTGTCCGAGCTCGACGCCCTGGCCGCCGAGCACGGGGTGACGACCTTCGCCGACCGCAACCGCGGGGCGACTCGCGCCCCGGCGCTGGACGCCGACTACCGCACCTACGCGCACGTCGTGGTCGACGAGGCGCAGGACGTCACGCCGATGCAGTGGCGGATGCTGGGCCGCCGGGCCCGCGGTGCCACCTGGACGATCGTCGGCGACTGGGCGCAGTCGGCCTGGCCGGACGTGGAGGAGGTCCGGCGGGCGATGGACGAGGTGCTCGGCAAGGCGCGGTTGCGCAGCTCCGAGCTGTCCACCAACTACCGCACCAGCACCGAGATCGCCGACCTGGCCGCCCGCGTGCTGCACCGGATCGACCCCGCGGCGGTCGCCCCCGAGGCGGTCCGCTCCACCGGCGTGGTCCCGGACTGGGTCGTCACCGACGACGTCGTGGCGGCCCTGCCCGCGGCGCTGTCCGCCTTGCTCGACCAGGTGGGCGGCACCGTCGGCGTCGTCGTGCCACGCGCCCTCCGGGCCGCCGTACGCGCGGTCGTCGACGACCCCCGGGTCGCGGTCGTCGACACCTGGCAGGTCAAGGGGCTGGAGTACGACGGCTGCGTCGTGCTGGCACCCGAGGCCGTGGTCGCCGAGGCGCTCACCGAGAAGGCCGGCCTCCGGACGCTGTACGTCGCGCTGACCCGCGCCACGCAGCGCCTGGTCGTGCTGTCGACGCACGCCGAGGTGTGGCTCGACTGAGCTACGGCAGCGAGGTGGCGCGCCGGTCCCACTCGGTGCGGAACACCTGCTCCAGCGAGGGGTGCCGCGCGAACAGGCCGGTGAGGTCGTCGTAGCCGAGCCGCAGGGCCCGTACCTCGCCGGAGGTGATGACCGTGGCGTTGCGGCGCTTCTGCTCCACGAGCGCGGCCTCCCCGATGAGCGCTCCGGCGTGCAGCTCGGCGACGACCTCGGCGCCGTGCCGGACCTCGGTGTCGCCCGACATCAGCACGTAGCAGGAGTCGGCCGGGGTGTTCTCGCTCATGAGCGCCCAGCCGTCCGGCAGGTGCACCACCCGGCCGCTGCCGGCCAGCGCGTCCAGCGCCTTCCGGTCGACGTGCGCGAACACCTCGAGGCCGGCCAGCTCGTCGGCGAGGGCCTTGGTCTGCTTGTCCTGCTTGTGGAGCGCCATCGGTCGTCTCCTCTCGAAGCCGACCACCACCCTGCCCCTCCAGCACCCAGCCGACAAGGACCTCCGGCTACAACCCCAGGTCGCGGGCGATGAGCATGAGCTGCACCTCGGTGGTGCCCTCGCCGACCTCGAGGATCTTGCTGTCGCGGTAGTGCCGCGACACGAGGTACTCGTTCATGAACCCGTAGCCGCCGTGCACCTGGGTGGCGTCGCGGGCGTTGTCCATCGCGGCCTCGCCGGCGACGAGCTTGGCGATCGACGCCTCCTTCTTGAACGGCAGGCCGGCGAGCATCTTCGCCGCCGCGTCGTAGTAGGCGGTGCGGGCGACGTGCGCCCGCGCCTCCATCCGGGCGATCTTGAACGCCAGGCCCTGGTTCTGCCCGATCGGGCGCCCAAAGGCCTCCCGCTCCTTGGCGTACTTCACGCTCTCGTCCACGCAGCCCTGGGCGGCGCCGACCGACAGCGCGGCGATCGCGATCCGGCCCTCGTCCAGGATCGACAGGAAGTTGGCGTAGCCGCGGCCGCGGGCACCGAGCAGGTTCTCCTCCGGCACGCGGACGTTGTCGAAGCTCAGCGGATGGGTGTCGGAGGCGTTCCAGCCGACCTTGTCGTACGCCGGCTCGGCGGTGAAGCCCGGCGTCGGCACCGGCACCAGGATGCTGGAGATCTCCTTCTTGCCGGTCGAGGTCTCGCCCGTCACGGCCGTCACCGTGACGAGCCGGGTGATGTCGGTGCCGCTGTTGGTGATGAACGCCTTGTTGCCGTTGATGACCCACTGGCCGTCCTCGAGGCGGGCGGTGGTGCGGGTGCCACCCGCGTCGCTGCCCGCGCCCGGCTCGGTGAGCCCGAACGCGCCCAGCGCCTGCCCGCTGGTGAGCTGCGGCAGCCAGGTCTGCTTCTGCTCCTCGGTGCCGAACCGGTAGACCGGCATGGCCCCGAGCGAGCAGCCGGCCTCGAGGGTGATGGCGACCGACTGGTCGAACCGGCCGAGCTCCTCGAGCGCCAGGCAGAGGGCGAAGTAGTCGCCGCCCATGCCGCCGTACTCCTCGGGGAAGGGCAGCCCGAACAGCCCCATCTCGGCCATCTGCTTGACGACCTCGTAGGGGAAGGTCTTGGCCTTGTCGTGCTGGTAGGAGACCGGGGCGACGACCTCGCGGGCGAACTCCTCGACGGTCTTCTTGAGCTGCAGCTGCTCGTCCGACAGGCGGGTGTCGAGGGTCATGACGTGATCTCCTTGGCGAGGGCCTGGACGGCCCGGGACGGGCTGGGGCGGCCGAGATGGCCGGCCATCCACACGCTGGTGCGAGTGAGGGCCTCGAGGTCGACGCCGGTCTCGATGCCGAGGCCGTGCAGCTGCCAGAGCAGGTCCTCGGTGGCGAGGTTGCCGGTGGCGCTCTTGGCGTAGGGGCAGCCGCCGAGGCCGCCGGCGCTGGCGTCCACCACGGTGATGCCGTGCTGCAACGCGATGAGGGTGTTGGCGAGCGCCTGGCCGTAGGTGTCGTGGAAGTGCACGGCCAGCTGGCCGACCGAGACGCCCTGCTGGCCCAGCGCCTCGAGCAGCGCCACGACCTGACCCGGGGTGGCGACGCCGATGGTGTCGCCCAGGCTGAGCTCGGTGACGCCCATGTCGATCAGCGTCCTGGCGTGGCCCGCGACGACGTGCGGGTCCACGGCGCCCTCCCACGGGTCGCCGAAGCACATCGACAGGTAGCCGCGCACCGCGACGCCCGCGCCGCGGGCCCGGTCGACGACTGGCCGGAACATCTCGAGCGACTCCGCGACCGAGCGGTTGAGGTTCTTCTGCGCGAAGGTCTCGGTGGCGCTGCCGAAGACCGCGATCTCCCGCACGCCGGCGGCGAGCGCCCGCTCGAGGCCCTTGCCGTTGGGGACCAGCACCGGCATCCGCACGCCCTCGGGCGCCGGTCCCAGGGCGGCGAGCAGCTCGGCGGCGTCGGCCAGCTGGGGCACCCAGGTCGGGCTGACGAAGCTGGTGGTCTCGACGGCGCAGTGCCCGGCCGCGAGCAGCTGCCGGACGAACTCGGCCTTCACCTCGACGGGGATCAGGCCCGACTCGTTCTGCAGCCCGTCCCGCGGGCCGACCTCGTAGACGGTGACGCGCTTGGGTAGCCCGGGCAGCGGGGTCACGCCTTCACCTGCACGAGCAGCTCGTCGACGGCGACCTGCTGGCCGACGCGGACCAGCAGGTCCGCGACGGTCCCGTCCATCGGTGCACTGAGCGTGTGCTCCATCTTCATCGCCTCCCCGACCACGAGCGGCTGGCCCATGACGACCACCGCCCCCACCGAGGTGTGGACGGCGATGACGCTGCCCGGCATCGGGCTGGTGATCTCGCCGTCGTGCGCGTGCGCCTCGTCGACGCGCAGCACGCGCGGCTGCTCGTGCAGGACCCAGCTGGCCCCCTCCCGGCCTACCCACACGTTGCCACCGTCGACCGCGGTCGCCCACCGCGTGGTGCGGCCGCCGGCGGTGAGCAGCACGTCGTCGCCGATCAGCCGGCCGGCGACGGTGACCGGGTCGGCGCCGTCCACGGTGAGCTGGTCGCCCTGCAGGGCGACGCCGGCGGTCCGGCCGCCGGGCAGCGCGAGCAGCCAGCGCAGCG
>JAOPVD010000058.1 GCA_025966295.1 Frankiales bacterium
CGGGACGCCGAGAACGGCCTCAACGAGCTGCTCATCGTCGCGGCGCTGGAGGCTGCCCCCCAGCTCGGCGTGCAGCGGCTCTCGCTCAACTTCGCGGTCTTCCGGTCCGCCCTGGAACGGGGCGAGCGGCTCGGCGCGGGGCCGGTGCTCCGGGCCTGGCGCGCCGCCCTGCTGTTCGCCTCGCGCTGGTTCCAGATCGAGTCGCTGTACCGCTTCAACGCCAAGTTCCGGCCCGACTGGGAACCGCGCTACGTCTGCTACCCGACCGCCCGGGACCTGCCGCGGGTGGCGCTGGCCGCGCTGGAGGCGGAGGCCTTCGTGGTCTGGCCGCGGCTGCCCTGGTCGCGGACCGACCGGCCGTCCTGAGTCAGCCGGCGGCTTCCAGCGCGGTGTCGGGCAGCCCCAGCACCCCGCGCTCCTGACGCACCGCGTCGGCGTACGCGGCGACCTGCTGGTCGGCCCAGGCCGCGTCCCGCCCGGTCTCGCGGGCCAGCAGCCCGGCCGCCAGCCGGGCGGCCGGCAGGGCCGCGTCCTTGGCCCGCAGCGAGAGCCGGGTCCGGCGGCTGAACACGTCGTCGACGGTCGAGGCGCCCTCGGAACGGGCGGCGTGCACCACCTCGGCGGCGATGTGCGGCGCGGTGGGGGAGAGCAGCCGGCCCAGCTCCGGCTCGGCGGCCACCAGCGAGAGCACGTGCGCGGCCGTCTCGCCGCACTGCCGCACCAGCGAGGCGGCCACCTCGTCGGACAGCCCAAGCACCTGGGCGGCCGCGGTCGTCTCGCGCAGCAGCCCGTCCACCGGACGGGTACCCGACAGCGGGATCTCGTCGGTCCGGCAGCGGGCCTTGCGGCCGTCCTTCTCGACGATCCGGTCGACCACGTCCTTGGCCATCCGGCGGTAGGTCGTGAGCTTGCCGCCGGTGATGGTGAGCAGCCCACCGGAGCCCTCCACCAGGGTGTGCCGCCGGCTGATGTCGCTCATCGACCCGCTGCCGGGCTGCCTGAGCAACGGCCGCACCCCCGCCCAGGCGCCCAGCACGTCCTGCTCGGTGAGCTCCTGCTTGAAGACGGCGTTGCCGGCAGCCAGCACGTAGTCGAGGTCCTCACCGGTCAGCGACAGCCCGTCCAGGTGCCCGTCGTACGGCGTGTCGGTGGTGCCGAGGATGGTCTGCCGGCCCCACGGGATGGCGAACATCGACCGACCGTCGCCCTGCTTCGACGGCAGCAGCACCGACGCCTCCAGCAGCGGCAGCCGCTCGCGCGGCACCACGACGTGGACGCCCTTGCTGGGCTGCACGACCGCCTGCCGGCCGGGTTCCTCGAAGCCCTGCAGGCGGTCGACCCAGACGCCGGTGGCGTTGACGACGTGCCGGGCACGGAGCTGGACGGTGCTGCCGTCCAGCCGGTCCGCCACCGTGGCGCCGACCACCGTGCCGTGCTCGCTGAGCAGACCCGTCACCTCGGCGTGCGTGATGACCAGCGACCCGAAGCTCCGGGCGGCCTGCACCACGGCCAGCACCAGCCGGGCGTCGTCGGTGGCGCAGTCGCCGTACAGGTAGGAGTAGGCCAGGCCGGAGTCGGCCAGCGCCGGGGCCAGGGCAACCGCCTCGTCGGCGTCGACCTTGGCGTGCCGCCGGGTCGCCCCGCCGCGGCCGGCGAGGGAGGCGAGCGCGAACACGTCGTAGGTGGTGAGGCCCAGGCCGAGCAGCCGGCGCTTGGCGGTGTCGGGCCAGACCGGGTAGAGGAAGTCCATCGGCCGGACCAGGTGCGGCGCCAGCTTCATGAGCAGCTGCCGCTCGACCACGCCCTCACGGACCAGGCCGAACTCGTAGTTCTCCAGGTAGCGCAGCCCGCCGTGCACGAGCTTGCTGCTCTTGGAGGAGGTGCCGCTGGCCAGGTCCCCCTTGTCGAGGACGGCGACCCGCAGGCCGCGGCTGGCGGCGTCGAGGGCCACCCCCGCTCCGGTCGCGCCCATGCCGACGACGAGCACGTCGAGCTCCTCCGCCGCGGCGGAGGCGAGCTCGGCAGACCTGGTGAGGACCGAGAAGGCCGGGTTACCCATCGGTAGCATCCTACTCCGCGCGGGCGACCTCCAGGGCCTGCAGGAACCGCTCCAGCGCGCTGTCCAGGCCCCAGCGGTCGCTCAGCGCCAGCAGCCGGGCCGGATCGCGCGGCGGATGCGGCAGCGCGTCGTCGAGCACCGGCAGCGGCAGGTCGCAGACCACCCGGCTCACGGCCGGCGCCACCGCCAGGTAGTCGCGGGCGGCCTCCAGCTTGGCCCGGGACCCGGCCGGGAAGCCGTCGTCGCTGCCGCTGTCCAGGGCCGCCACGATGGCCTCGACGGTGCCGAACCGGTTCACCAGCGCGGCCGCCGTCTTCTCGCCGACGCCCTTCACACCGGGCAGCCCGTCGCTGGGGTCGCCCCGCAGCACCGCGTACTCGGCGTAGCCCGTGCCCGGGATGCCGTGCTTGGCGCTCACCGCCGCCTCGTCGTAGGGCTTCATCTTCTCGACGGCGTAGAGCACCCGCACCGGACCGGCGTCGCGCACCAGCTGCAGCAGGTCGCGGTCCCCGGTGACGATGTCGACGGCGCCGGTCTCGCGGGTGGCGAGCGTCCCGATCACGTCGTCCGCCTCGTACCCCTCCATGCCCACCACCGGCACCCCGAGGGCCTCCAGCACCTCGAGGATGACGGCCACCTGCGGCGCCAGCTCCGGCGGCTCGGCCTCGGCACCGCCCTCCAGCGTCCGGTGCCGCTTGTACGACGCCACCGCCGCGACCCGGAACGCCGGCCGCCAGTCGAGGTCGACCGTCGCCACCAGCCGGGAGGGCCGGGTGTCCTTGACCACCCGGGCCACCAGGTCCAGGAAGCCACGGACGGCGTTGACCGGCTCGCCCTGCGGCGACCGGACGCTGTCCGGCACGCCGTGGAAAGCGCGGTACCAGAGTGCGGGGGAGTCGAGGAGCATCAGCTGTCCGGGCACGGGCCCACCCTCTCACCACCGGCGGTCACGACCCGGTCCGCCCCGCAGCGGGGCGGCGGTACGTTGCGCGGGCGAGCGAAGTCCCCGAACAGGAGCACAGCATGCCCGTCGTGAGAAGCCTGCCGACCCCCGAGGCGGAGGCCCTGCTCGAGCTGACCCGTGAGCTGGTCGAGGGCGAGGTCCTGCCGCGGGTCGCGGCCATGGAGGCCAAGGCCGAGTTCCCGCGCGAGCTGATCCGCACGCTCGGCAAGGCCGGGCTGCTGGGCCTTCCGTACCCGGAGGAGCACGGCGGGGGCGGCCAGCCCTACGAGGTGTACCTGCAGGTGCTGGAGGAGCTCGGTCGGGCCTGGGCCGGCCTCGCGGTCGGGGTCAGCGTCCACACCCTGTCCTGCTTCCCGGTGGCGCACTGGGGGACGGCGGAGCAGCGCGAGCGCTTCCTGCCCGACATGCTCGGCGGCGAGCTGCTCGGCGCGTACTGCCTGAGCGAGGCCCACAGCGGGTCCGACGCCGCGGCGCTGAAGGCCAAGGCGGTCCGGCAGGGCGAGGACTACGTCGTCAACGGCGCCAAGGCCTGGGTCACGAGCGGTGGGCATGCCGACTTCTACAACCTGATGGTCCGCACCGGGGCCGAGGGGCCGGCGGGGATCTCCTGCCTGCTCGCGGACAAGGACACCCCGGGTCTGCTGCCGCAGCCGCCGGAGAAGAAGATGGGCATGCGGTCCAGCCACACCGCGACCGTGGTCCTCGAGGACGCGCGGGTGCCCGCTGACCGGCTCATCGCCGGCGAGGGCGAGGGCTTCAAGATCGCCATGAGCGCGCTGGACGGCGGCCGTCTCGGCATCGCCGCCGCCGCGGTCGGCCTGGCCCAGGCCGCCCTGGAGCTGGCCGTCGACTACGCCAAGGAGCGCAGGCAGTTCGGCGCCGCCATCGCCGACTTCCAGGGGGTGTCCTTCCTGCTCGCCGACATGGCCACCCAGGTCGAGGCGGCGCGGGCGCTCTACCTCGCGGCCGCCCGGCTCAAGGACGCCGGCCGGCCCTACGGCCCGCAGGCCTCGATGGCCAAGCTGTTCGCGACCGACACCGCCATGCGGGTGACGACCGACGCGGTCCAGGTGCTCGGCGGCGCGGGGTATGTCGAGGACTTCGCGGCCGAGCGGTACTTTCGGGAAGCCAAGATCATGCAGATCTTCGAAGGGACGAACCAGGTGCAGCGTCTGGTGATCGGCCGATCGCTGACCCGCGGGTGATCGAGCTCGACGCGGTCGACCGGCAGCTGCTGCGGCTGCTCGTCGACGACGGCCGCCGCTCCTACACCGACCTGGCCAAGGACACCGGCCTGTCGACCAGCGCCGTGCACCAGCGGGTCCGCCGGCTCGAGCAGCGCGGTGCCATCCTCGGGTACGGCGCGCAGGTCGACCCGGTCGCGGCCGGGGCACCGCTCACCGCGTTCGTGAGCATCACGCCGATCGACCCGGCGGCGGCGGACGACGCCCCCGACCGGCTCGCCCACCTCACCCAGATCGAGGCCTGCCACAGCGTCGCCGGTGACGAGAGCTACATCCTGAAGGTGCGGGTGCCCGGCCCGGGCGAGCTCGAGGCCCTGCTGCAGGAGATCCGGGCGGCGGCGCAGGTCTCGACCCGCACCACGGTGGTGCTCAGCACGCCCTGGGAGGGCCGCGCGCACGTCCTGGGCGACTAGGTTCCAGCCGCGGTTCCCGGGCGTGTCGCCGGGGTACGTGGGGGGCGCCCCACGACGAAGGAACCACCATGTCCACGCTGACCCCCGCAGCTGACGGGACCCTGCGCTCCCTGATCCCGGCGCGGATCGACCGCCTGCCGTGGTCGCCGTTCTTCACCCGGATGGTCATGGCGCTCGGGGTGGCCTGGCTCCTCGACGGGCTCGAGATCACCATCGCGGCCACCGTCATCCCGACCCTGACCGATCAGGCCACCCTCGGGCTGTCGAGCGGTTCGGTGGGGGCCGTGGCCTCGGTCTACCTGCTGGGCGAGGTCGTCGGGGCCCTCGTGTTCGGCAAGCTCTCCGACCGCCTGGGCCGCCGCAACCTGTTCATGGTGACCCTGGGGATCTACCTGTTCGGCAGTGGCCTGACGGCGCTCACGATGGGCAGCAGCACCGGCTGGGTGGTGTTCCTCTACGCCACCCGGTTCCTCGCCGGCGTCGGCATCGGCGGGGAGTACGCCGCCATCAACTCCGCCATCGACGAGATGATGCCGGCCCGCTACCGGGGCCGCGTCGACATCGCCGTCAACGGCACCTACTGGGCCGGCGCGCTGCTCGCGACCGTCGGCCAGCTCATCATCTTCGACAACATCAGCGAGGGCACTGCCTGGCGGTTGGGCTTCCTGCTGGGCCCCATCCTCGGCATCGTCATCCTGTTCGTGCGCAAGAGCCTGCCGGAGAGCCCGCGCTGGCTCATCATGAAGGGCCGCGAGGACGAGGCCGAGGCGCAGATCCGCCGCATGGAGCAGTGGGTCAGGGAGAGCCACGAAGAGGGCCTGCCCCCGGTCGACGAGAGCAAGGCCATCGAGATCAAGCCAGCCACCGACCTGGGCTACCGCGCGCTCGTCAAGGTGCTGTTCCAGCAGATGCCGCGGCGCTCGGTCCTGGGCTCGACCCTGATGATCAGCCAGTCCTTCCTGTACAACGCCATCTTCTTCACCTACGGCCTGGTGCTGAAGCAGTTCTACGGCATCAGCAACACGCAGCTGCCCTACTACTTCATCGCGTTCGCGATCGGGAACCTCGCCGGGCCGCTGCTGCTCGGGCCGCTGTTCGACACCCTCGGCCGCCGGAAGATGATCGCCAGCACCTACCTGCTGTCCGGCGCCCTGCTGGCCGTGACCGCCGTGCTGTTCCAGGCCGGCGCGCTGACGGCGCTGACACAGACGCTGGCCTGGTCGGCCGTGTTCTTCTTCGCCTCGGCCGGCGCCAGTGCCGCCTACCTCACCGTCAGCGAGATCTTCCCGATCGAGGTGCGGGCGAAGGCCATCGCGGTCTTCTTCGCCATCGCCCAGGGCTTCGGCTCGCTCGGGCCGTTCGTCTACGGCAACCTCATCGGGGACGGCAAGGACAGCGCCCGGCTCTTCGTGGGCTACCTGCTCGGCGCGGCCGTAATGGCCATCGGCGGGATCGTCGCCTGGGTCCTCGGCGTCAACGCCGAGGGCAAGTCCCTCGAGGAGGTCGCGACGCCGCTCACCGCCGTCAAGCGGCTGGTCCCGTCGTACCCGGCGGGGCCGTCCACCAAGGCGCCCCTGGACGAGCGCATTCACCTGGCCTGAGGCGTGTCCGTGGTACCGGCGACCTGGCCGGTGTGACAGCGTTCGCCGGGTGAGCCCGCTCGAGCAGTCCCTCGCCGACGGGCCGGGCTGGCCGGCCGGCGCGCCGCACGAGGGCCCGCTGTCGGGGGT
>JAOPVD010000060.1 GCA_025966295.1 Frankiales bacterium
CGCCCACGGCGACCAGCGTCGCGCCGCCGAGCCCGCCCAGCCGGGTCCACCACGGCACCCTCCGCAGGCCGGGCAGCGCGGCCCGGGCGCTGCGGCGCAGCATCAGGGCCGCCACGACGAGCAGCCCGGTGCCGAACGACACCACGGCCGCGAGCAGTGGGTCCTGCAGCGATCGACCGAGCTCGCCGTTGATCCGCTGCTGGACCGCGACGAGCGAGCCCGACACGACCGCTGCTGCGAGGGGAAGCGCCCTGGTGAGGCGCGGACTCACTCGACGATCTTGGAGATGGGCAGCTCGAGGATGTCCCGGGCACCGGCGGCCTTGAGCGCCGGGATGAGGGTGTTGACGCCCTTCTTGGGCACCACGGTCTCGAGGGCCTGCATGTCGCTGTGGGCCAGGGCCATCACCGTCGGCGAGGCCATCGCGGGCAGCACGGCGATGACCGCCTCGAGCCGCTCGGCTGGGACGTTGAGCTTGAGCAGCACATGGCCCTTGGCCCGCAGCGCGCCCTGGATCAGGACGACGATGTCCTCGATGGCCGCGCGCTTGGTCGGGTCCTCGTAGGCCTCCCGGTTGGCGATCAGCTCGGTGCGGCTGGTGAGCAGCGTGGCGATGACCTTCAGGCCGGCCTTGCGCAGGCTGGAGCCGGTCTCGGTGAGGTCCACGATGGCGTCGACGATGTCCGGGATCTTGGCCTCGGTGGCGCCGTGGCTGGTGAAGACCTTGGCCTTCACGCCGTGCTCCTCGAGGAAGCGCCGGGTGGTCTCGGGCATCTCGGTCGAGATCCGCACGCCGTCCGGCAGGTCGGCGGCCGACTCCCAGGGCGACTCCTTGGGCACCGCCAGCACGACGGAGACAACGGCCTCGCCGGCGCGGCCCCCGCCGATCTCGCCCAGGCTGACGACGTCGGCGCCGGTCTCGGTGATCCAGTCCCGGCCGCTGATGCCGAGGTCGAAGATGCCCTGCTCGACGTAGGTCGGGATCTCCTGCGGCCGCAGGAACCGGACCTTGTCGATGCGCGGGTCGTCCACGCGCGCGTGGTAGTCGCGCTCCGAACCGCGGACGACGGAGAGGTCGGCGGAGCTGAACAGGTCGAGGACCTGCTTCTCCAGGCTGCCCTTGGGCAGGACGACGGCGAGCATCAGTCAGCTTCCTGTGCGGAGGGAACGGAGGACCCGTGCGGTGTCGAGCGCAGCGAGGACGGCCTCGCGGCCCTTGTCCTCGGTGGAGTCGGGCAGGCCGGCGCGGTCGAGGGCCTGCTGCTCGGTGTCCACGGTGAGGACACCGTTGCCGACGGGGGTGTGGCTGTCGAGCGAGATACGGGTCAACCCGTAGGTCACAGCGTCGCAGACGTACTCGAAGTGCGGCGTACCGCCTCGGATGACGACGCCGAGCGCCACCACGGCGTCGTGGGTGGAGGCCAGGCACTGAACGACCACCGGCAGCTCGATGGCGCCGGCAACGCGGACCACGGTCGGCTCGTCGACGCCGCAGGCGGCGGCGGTGCGCCGCGCGCTGTCGAGCAGCGCCGAGGTGATGGCCTCGTGCCAGCGGGTCGCCACCACGGCCAGCGTGAGGTGCCTGGCGTCGAAGGGCTCGGCGCCCGGCGCCCCGTCGCCGCTCACGGGGCTTCCAGCACGTCGTCGGTGCTGCCGTCGGTGGGCTCGTCCTCGAAGGCCGCCAGCCCGGGCAGGTCGTGCCCCATCCGGTCGCGCTTGGTCTTCAGGTAGCGCAGGTTCTCCTTGGTCGGGTGCGCCGGCAGCGGCACCCGGCCGACGATCTCCAGGCCGTAGCCCTCCAGCCCGGCGCGCTTGGCCGGGTTGTTGGACAGCAGCCGCATGGTCCGGATGCCGAGGTCGACGAGGATCTGCGCGCCCGTGCCGTAGTCGCGGGCGTCCGCCGGCAGCCCCAGCTCGAGGTTGGCGTCGACGGTGTCGGAGCCGCCGTCCTGGAGCTGGTAGGCCTGCAGCTTGTGCATCAGGCCGATGCCCCGGCCCTCGTGGCCGCGGACGTAGAGCACGACACCGCGGCCCTCCTTGGCGACGGTGGCCAGCGCCGCGTCCAACTGCGGGCCGCAGTCGCAGCGCCGCGAGCCGAACACGTCGCCGGTCAGGCACTCCGAGTGCACCCGCACCAGCACGTCCTGGCCATCGCCGATGTCACCCTTGACGAGCGCCACGTGGTCGGTGCCGTCGAGGACCGACTCGTAGCCGACCGCGACGAAGTCGCCGTGGGCGGTCGGGATCTTGGCCTCGGCGACCCGGGTCACCTGCTTCTCGGTGCGTCGCCGGAAGGCGATCAGGTCGGCGATCGAGATCAGCGCCAGGCCGTGCTGGGCGGCGAACTCGCGCAGCTGCGGCAGCCGCGCCATCGTGCCGTCCTCCTGCACGATCTCGCAGATCACGCCGGCCGGGCGCAGGCCCGCCAGCCGCGCCAGGTCGACCGCGGCCTCGGTGTGGCCCGGGCGGCGCAGCACACCACCGGGCTTGGCCCGCAGCGGGAAGACGTGCCCCGGCCGCACCAGGTCGTACGGCGAGGTGTCGGGGTCGGCCAGCAGCTGGATGGTGCGGGCCCGGTCGGCGGCGCTGATGCCCGTCGTGACGCCCTCCCGGGCGTCGACGCTGACCGTGAACGCGGTCTGCATCCGCTCGGTGTTGTGCGGTGCCATCTGGCCGAGCTGCAGGTGGTCGAGGACCTCCTCCTCGAGCGGCACGCACAGCAGGCCCCGGCAGTACGTCATGGTGAACGCCACCAGCTCCGGGCTGGCCATCTGGGCGGCGAAGACGATGTCGCCCTCGTTCTCGCGGTCCTCGTCGTCGACGACCACGACGGCCTTGCCCGCGGCGATGTCGGCGAGGGCCCGGTCGATCGTGTCGAGCTCGTGCGTGGTCGTCATGCCCGAGCCGCCAGCAGCTTCTCGACGTACTTCGCGGTGATGTCGACCTCCAGGTTGACGGGGTCCCCCGGGGCCTTCGGGCCCAGGGTGGTGAGCTGCAGCGTGGTCGGGATGAGGCTGACCTCGAACCAACCAGGCTGTACGGCGGAGACCGTCAGGCTGACGCCGTCGACGGTGATCGAGCCCTTCTCGACGACGTACCGGTCGAGGTCGGCCGGCAGCGTGATGCGCACGACCGTCCAGTGCTCGCTCGCGGTCTTGCTCACGATCGCGCCGGTGCCGTCGACGTGCCCCTGCACCAGGTGGCCGCCGAGGCGGTCCTGCAACCGGACGGACCGCTCGAGGTTTACCGGGCTGCCGACCGCGAGGGCGCCCAGCGACGAGCGGTCGAGGGTCTCCTTCATGACGTCGGCGGTGAAGGCGCCATCCGTGCTGGTGACCACGGTGAGGCAGACGCCGTTGACGGCGATCGAGTCGCCGTGCTTCGCGTCGCTGGTGACGAGCGGCCCGCGCACGGTGATGCGGGCCGCAGCCGGGAGGTCCTCCCACGCGGTCACCTCGCCGAGCTCCTCGACGATGCCGGTGAACATTCAGGGCCTCCTGGTGCGGGTGTCGTGCGGGACCAGCGTCAAGCGGACGTCGTCGCCGAGGCGGGTGACGTCGGTCAGGTGCAACCGGACGGCGTCGTCGATCGTTCCGACGCCCGCGTCCAGCAGTGCGGCGGGGCCGGCTCCGAGCAGCGCCGGGGCGACGTAGCCGACCACCCGGTCCACCAGGCCGGCGCGCAGGAAGGCGCCGGCCAGGGTGGGGCCGCCCTCCAGCAGCACGCTGACCACCTCGCGGCGCGCCAGGTCCGCCAGCAGCGCCGGCAGGTCGACCGGACCGTCGGGGCTGGTGACCACCAGCGTTTCGGCGCTGCCGTCGCGGACCTTGGCGTCCTGCGGGGTCCGGCCGCGGCTGTCGACGACGACCCGGAGGGGCTGGTGGCCGGGGTCCGGGCGGTTGGTGAGCTGCGGGTCGTCGGCCAGCACCGTGCCGATGCCGACCACGATCGCGTCGGACTCCGCGCGCAGCCGGTGCACATCGGCCCGGGCCGGCTCGCCGGTGATCCAGCGACTCGTGCCGTCGGCGGCGGCGGAGCGCCCGTCCAGGGTGGCGGCGTACTTCCAGGTCACGAACGGCCGGCCGCTGCGCTGGCGGTGCAGCCAGGCGGCCAGCGGTCCGGCGGCGACCTCGTCCTCGAGGATGCCGGTGCGCACCTCGACCCCGGCCGCGCGCAGCGTCTGCACGCCGCCGCCGGCCTGCGCCGTGGGCTCGCTGCAGGCGACCACCACGGTGCGGACCCCGGCGGCGAGCAGCGCCTGCGAGCAGGGCCCGGTCCGGCCGGTGTGGTCGCAGGGCTCCAGGGTCACGACGGCGGTGTGCGCGCGGTCGCCCGCCTGCGCCAGGGCCACCACCTCGGCGTGCGGGCCGCCGGACGGCTGGGTGGCACCCTCCCCCACGACCGCCCCGTCGGCGTCGAGCACCACCGCGCCGACCGGCGGGTTGGGGCTGGTGGTGCCGAGGACGGCGCGCGAGAGCTCGACGGCCCGGCGCATCGCCTGCTCGTGGTCCACTGCCCTCTCCCCGTGTCTGTGCTCCGGGGACCGAGCGGACGCGCGTGAGCACACCGCCCGCGCGCTGCCTCTCCTCCGGACTTTCACCGTCGGTCCCGGGGTTTCACCGGGTCCACCGCTGGCTGGCTGCGAGCGGGTCGCGGACTGTCACCGCCGGTTCGGACTTGCACCGACCCCGGAGCGCGCGTGACTGTCGCCGCCAGTCTCGCATGCCCGCGATCAGGCCCGCCGGTCGACCGCCACCCAGGAGCCCGGCACCGACTTCGCGACCGACTTCATCTCCGTCGCGGCCGCCACCACCGCCCGGAAGTCGCGGTCGCCGTCGACGGAGCCCGCCACCCCCACGCTGACGCTCACCAGCGGCTGGCGGCGCAGCTCCCCACGGCGGTCCAGGACCTCCAGCCAGCCGCGCGCCGCGTCGGCGGGGTCGTAGTGGCTGCCCACGCCGGCCTCGAACTCGGTCACCGCCTGGTCGCACAGCTCCTCGGCCTGCTCGGGGGTGCAGACCACCACGAAGTCGTCGCCGCCGATGTGCCCGAGGAAGGCCGACGGCGCGCCGGCCCGCATGACGGCCCGCTGCAGGCAGGACGCGAGCAGCAGCAGCAGCTCATCGCCGCGCTGGAAGCCGTAGGCGTCGTTGAAGCCCTTGAACTCGTCGAGGTCGACGTGGCAGACCGCATAGCGCTGCCCCGCCGTGGCCCGGCCGGCGATCTCCACCTCGATGCGGTGGTTGCCGGCCAGCCCGGTGAGGGGCGACAGCGCCCGGAAGTCGGCGGTGCGGCGCAGCGTGCCCGCGACGCGGGCGACCAGCTCCAGCGGGTCGAACGGCTTCACGACGTAGTCGTCCGCGCCGGCCGTGAGCCCGAGCACCTTGTCGGCGGCGCCGGCCCGGCCGGTGAGCACGATCACCGGCAGCGAGGACGTCGGCGGGTGGGCCCGCAGCTGCCGCAGCACCTCGACCCCGTCGCAGCCGGGCAGGTCGACGTCCAGCAGCACCAGGTCGGGGCGGGTCAGCACGGCGTGCTCCAGCGTCCGGCGGCCGTCGGCGAGCACGTCGACGGCGTAGCCCGCCAGCTGGAGGTCCTGGGCCAGGAAGCGGGCGACCGCCGGATCGTCGTCGACGACCAGGATCCGCCCCGGCACCGGACCTAGCCCTGCGCTCTGTGCGCGGCGGCCCGCAGCCCCGCGATGGCGGCCGCCGGATCGGCGGCGCCGTACACCGAGTTGCCGGCCACGAAGACGTCGGCGCCGGCCTCGGCGCAGCGCTCGATGGTGCTCTCGCTGACGCCGCCGTCGACCTGCAGCCAGACGTCGAGGTCGCCGATGGCCGCCTTGGCGCGGCGGATCTTGGGGACCACCACGTCGAGGAACTTCTGGCCGCCGAAGCCGGGCTCGACGGTCATGATGAGGAGCATGTCCAGCTCGGGCAGCAGGTCGGCGTAGGGCTCGATCGGGGTGGCCGGCTTGAGGGCCATGCCGGCCCGGCTGCCCAGGCTGCGGAGCTGCCGGGCCAGCCGGATCGGGGCGGCGGCGGCCTCGACGTGGAAGGTCACGCTGCCGGCGCCGGCCTCGGCGTACTGCGGCGCCCAGCGGTCGGGGTCCTCGATCATGAGGTGGCAGTCGATCGGGATGGTGGTGCTCTTCAGCAGCGACTCCACGACCGGCAGGCCGAGCGTGAGGTTCGGCACGAAGTGGTTGTCCATGACGTCGACGTGCAGCCAGTCGGCCGCCCCCTCGACGCGGGCCGCTTCCTCCGAGAGGCGGGCGAAGTCCGCCGACAGGATGCTCGGGGAGATCAGGGTGCGCGCCATGCCCTCAGCCTAGGGCTCCGGCCCCGGCCGGGGTCGCCTGCCTGGGCGACGTGTCGGGGTCAGGTACGGCGGGCGGGCTGACCTGACCGTCTTGTCCCCTCGTTCTAGCGCGACCGGCCGGGCCGGCACGCTGAGCGCACGCCTGTCCCCCGTCAGAACGAGGGGACAAGTCCGGGGTCAGGTGCGGCGGAGCAGCGCGAGGTACATCGCGTCGGTGCCGTGCCGGTGCGGCCAGAGCTGGACCGCCGGGCCGTCGCCGAGCTCGGGCACGCCGGGCAGCAGCGGCCGGGCGTCGAACTGCTCGAGGTCGGGGTGCCGGCGCAGCACGTCGAGCACGGGTACGGCGGTCTCGGCCAGGTGCGGCGAGCACGTGACGTAGGCCAGCACGCCGCCTGGGCGCAGCAGCCGGACCGCGGCGTCGAGCAGCTCGCCCTGCAGCAGGGTCAGGCCCGGCAGGTCGGAAGGCTGCCGGCGCCAGCGGGCCTCGGGCCGCCGGCGCAGGGCGCCCAGGCCGGAGCACGGCGCGTCGACCAGGACCCGGTCGATCGAGCCGTCGGCGAACGGGGGCCGGCGGCCGTCGGCCGTGACGACCTCACGGACGCCGGACTTGCGGACCAGCTCGGCCCGGTGGTGCTGCACCTCGACGGCCAGCAGCCGGGCGCCACGGCCGGCGGCGACCGCGTCGAGCAGCGCCGCCTTGCCGCCCGGGCCAGCGCACAGGTCGACCCAGGTGGTGTCCGGGCCCTCGAGCGGCGCGCCGGCCAGGGCCAGCGCAACGAGCTGGCTGCCCTCGTCCTGCACGCCGGCGCGGCCATCGCGGACAGCGGCGATCCGGCCGGGGTCGCCCTCGGACAGGCGGACGGCGTACGGCGACCACGGACCGGGCGTCCCG
>JAOPVD010000068.1 GCA_025966295.1 Frankiales bacterium
CCTGGCCTACTCCGGCGGGCTCGACACCTCCGTCGCCATCGGCTGGATCGCCGCCGAGACCGGCGCCGAGGTCATCGCCGTCGCGGCCGACGTCGGCCAGGGCGGCGAGGACCTCGAGGTCATCCGCCAGCGCGCCCTGGACTGCGGGGCGGTCGAGGCCGTTGTCGCCGACGTCCGGGACGAGTACGCCGACGAGTACTGCCTGCCGGCGCTGCGCGCGAACGCGCTCTACATGGGCCGCTACCCGCTCGTGTCCGCGCTCTCGCGCCCGCTCATCGTCAAGCACCTGGTCGCGGCCGCGAAGCAGTACGGCGCGTCCACCGTGGCGCACGGCTGCACCGGCAAGGGCAACGACCAGGTCCGCTTCGAGGTCGGCATCGGCGCCCTCGCCCCCGACCTGCGCTGCATCGCCCCGGTCCGCGACTCCGGCATGACGCGCGACAAGGCCATCGCCTTCGCGCACGAGCGTGGACTCCCCATCGATGTGGACAAGAAGTCGCCGTACTCGGTGGACCAGAACGTGTGGGGCCGGGCGGTCGAGACCGGATTCCTCGAGGACCCGTGGGTCGGACCGATCGAGGACGTCTACAGCTACACCCAGGCGCCGGGTACCAGCAGCGGCCCGGACGAGCTGGTCATCACCTTCGTCGACGGCGTGCCGACGGCCATCGACGGCCGGCCGGTCACCGTGCTGCAGGCCATCGAGGAGCTCAATCGCCGGGCGGGCGCCCAGGGCGTGGGGCGGCTCGACATGGTCGAGGACCGGCTCATCGGCATCAAGAGCCGGGAGATCTACGAGGTGCCGGGCGCACAGGTCCTCATCACCGCACACCAGGAGATGGAGAACCTCACCCTCGAGCGCGACCTGGCCCGCTACAAGCGCGGCGTCGAGCAGCGCTGGGCCGAGCTGGTCTACGACGGGTTGTGGTTCTCGCCGCTGAAGCGGGCCCTCGACAGTTTCCTGGCCGCCTCGCAGCAGCACGTGAGCGGCGAGGTCCGGCTGGTGCTGCACCACGGCACCTGCACCGTCAGCGGCCGGCGCAGCGACGCCTCGCTGTACGACTACGAGCTGGCCACCTACGACGAGGGCGACACCTTCGACCAGAGCCTGGCCAAGGGCTTCGTCGAGCTGTGGGGCCTGCCGAGCAAGATCGCTGCCAAGCGCGACCAGCGGCTCACGAAGTGACGCAGGAGCGCACCAGCCTCTGGGGCGGTCGCTTCGAGGGTGGTCCCGCCGAGGCGCTGGCCAGGTTGTCGGTCAGCGTGCACTTCGACTGGCGGCTCGCGCCGTACGACCTGCTGGCGTCCAAGGCGCACGCCCGCGTGCTGCACCGCGCCGGCCTGCTCGAGGACGACGAGCTCGGCCGGATGCTCGGCGCCCTCGACGAGCTGCGCGAGGAGGTCCGGTCCGGCGCGTTCCGGCCCAAGGTCGAGGACGAGGACGTGCACACCGCCCTCGAACGCGGGCTGCTGGAGAAGCTCGGCACCCTCGGCGGCAAGCTGCGGGCCGGGCGGTCCCGGAACGACCAGGTCGCCACCGACCTTCGGCTGTACCTGCGCGACCACGCCCGGCTGGTGGTCGGTCAGCTGTCCGAGCTCGAGCGGGCCCTGGTCGAGCAGGCGGCGCAGCACCTCGACACCCCGGCGCCCGGCATGACGCACCTGCAGCACGCCCAGCCGGTGCTGTTCGGCCACCAGCTGCTCGCTCACGTGCAGGCCTTCGCCCGCGACGTGCAGCGGCTGCGGGACTGGGACGTGCGGGCCTCGGTCTCGCCGCTGGGCTCCGGCGCACTGGCCGGTTCCAGCCTGCCGGTCGACCCGGTCAGCACCGCCGAGGAGCTCGGCTTCGCCCGCGCCGCGGCCAACTCGATGGACGCCGTGTCGGACCGGGACTTCGTCGCGGAGTTCTTGTTCTGCGCCGCGCTGCTCGGCGTCCACCTGTCCCGGCTGGGGGAGGAGGTCGTGCTCTGGAACACCACTGAGTTCGGCTGGGTGACCCTCGACGACGCCTTCTCGACCGGCAGCTCGATCATGCCGCAGAAGAAGAACCCGGACATCGCCGAGCTGGCCCGCGGCAAGGCGGGCCGCCTGATCGGCCACGTCACCGGTCAGCTGGCCATGCTCAAGGGGCTGCCGCTGACCTACGACCGGGACATGCAGGAGAGCCAGGAACCGTCCTTCGACGCGGTGGAGACCCTCACCGTGGTGCTGCCGGCGATGACCGGGATGATCGCCACGATGACGGTCCACGCCGACGTCCTGGAGGCCAGCGCGCCGCTCGGCTTCGCGCTCGCCACCGATGTCGCCGAGCTGCTCGTCAAGAACGGCGTGCCGTTCCGCGAGGCGCACGAGGCGGTCGGGCACCTGGTGGTGTTCTGCACCGTCAACGAGCGCGAGCTGCACGAGGTCAGCGACGAGGAGCTGGCGCACGTCTCGCCGCACCTCACGCCCGAGATCCGTTCGGTCCTCGACGTCCGCGGCGCGATCGCCAGCCGCCGCGGGCACGGCGGCACCGCCCCCGAGCGGGTGGCCGAGCAGCTCGCGGCGCTCCGCATCGAGGTCGACGCCCACCAGCAGTGGGCGCAGGCCGCGCCGGCCTGATGCCGGTGGACCTCACCGGACCGGTCGACCAGGTCGCGCCCCTGCTCTTGGGCTGCGTCCTGGAGGCACACGGCGTCGCCGTGCGCCTGACCGAGGTGGAGGCGTACGACGGCGAGGGGCTGGACCCGGCCTCGCACGCCCACCGCGGCCGGACGGCGCGCAGCGACATCATGTTCGGGCCCGCCGGCCGGCTGTACGTGTACTTCACGTACGGCATGCACTGGTGCGCCAACGTCGTCACCGGCCCCGAGGGCCGGGGCGCCGCGGTGCTGCTGCGGGCCGGCGAGGTCGTGGAGGGTTTGGACCTGGCCCGCGCCCGCCGGCCTGGGGTGAAGGACCGGGACCTGTGCCGCGGCCCGGCCCGGCTCGC
>JAOPVD010000106.1 GCA_025966295.1 Frankiales bacterium
CGACGACCGCGTCCTCGAGCTGGACGGCATGGTCTTCGAGGACCTCGACGAGGACGCCGACGACGAAGAGCCGCAGGCCTGGGATCCCGAGTCGTACGTGGTACCGACTGCGCAGGCGCCGACGGACCTGGTCGCGCCCGAGGCGGTCGCAGCCCCGGAGCCCGCAGCCCCGGAGCCCGCAGCCGCAGAGTCCCTGGCACCCGCACCCGTCGACCCAGAGCCGCCCGTGACCGCCGAGGCGGTCGCTGACCCGGAGCCCGTGGTCGCGCCGCCGGCCGAGCACGGCCTGGGACAGGTCTTCCGGGAGCTGCCGGACAGCGAGATCCCGGCGCTGGGCAAGGCCGGCAGCACCGGGCTGGGCTTCGTCGCGCCGCCCGCCGTGGCCGACGACGACGACGACACCGACCCGCCGGGTCCGGCCGCGACGGACAACGCGGACGACCTCAGGCTGTTCGACTGACCCCTGCCGTCTGGCCTCGTCCCCAGCCGCTACGGGCGTCCACAGATCCTCGCAGCCAGCCCACCGCGCTCGGCGGCTGCGCCAGCCTGCCTTGACGGCCCGCCGGGGCTGCGAGGAGGCGACGTGGTGATCGAGGCGCGCAACGAGGTGCTGCTCGTCGGCCGGTTGGCGGCCGCGCCGCAGGACCGGGAGCTCCCGAGCGGGGACGTGCTCACCACCTGGCGCCTCGTCGTCGACCGGCCCCCAAGCCGCCGCAAGCCGCCCGAAGGGGTCCGGGTGCCCACCATCGACACCCTGGAGTGCGTCGCGTGGACCAGCGGGGTGCAGCGCGCGGCGGCCACCTGGCAGCCCGGCGACGTGCTGTCGGTCGAGGGCGCGCTGCGGCGCCGGTTCTGGCGGGCGCCGACCGGCGCGAGCTCGCGGTACGAGGTCGAGGTGCGCCGGGCCAGGCGGGTAGCCCGTGGCGCCTAGCCGCACCTGCAGGTCAGGCGTCCCGGTGGTCGCGGATCACCAGGCCGCTGCGGGGCTTGGGCGTGAACAGGGTCGACTTGCGGGGCATCCGCTCCCCGCCTGCGGCGACCGCGGTCACCGCTTCGACGGGGGTCGGGTTGAGCAGCACCGCGGTGCCGCCGGAGGCGGCCGCGGCCGCCACCGCCGCCTCGACGTCGTGCTCGTACCGGACGGTGTCGACGTCATCCACCAGGCCCCACACGTCCGCCACCAGGTAGTGGTGCAGCACGCTCACGTCGAGCGCGCGCCAGGCCGGTGACCGCTCGGCCGGCAGCGCCCGGGCCAGCCGCTCGGCGTGCGGCTGGGTCAGCAGCCGCAACGTCCCGCCGTCGCCGCTCACCAGCAGGAACGCCGGACCGGACGCCCCCGCCTGCGCCAACCCCGTCAGCGCCGACTCGAGGTCGTCGCCGTCCAGCTCGTGCACCTGCATTGCGCCCTCGGCCCGGCGGGCCAGCTCGAAGGCCTCCACGTGCGGCACCACCCGGTGGATCGGGTGCACCTCGGGCCCGAAGGCGGTGCTGTCCACCAGGAACGTCAGCCCGAAGTCCCACGGCCCCGGGCCGTCGCCGGCCGCGTGCGCGGCCGCCTGCCGCTGCAGGTAGGTGGCGTAGCGGTGGTGGCCGTCGGCGATCACCGCGGTGCGGCCGCGCAGGTCGGCGTCGATCGCCGCCAGCTGCGCGGGGTCGGTCAGGGCCCACAGCCGGTGGCGCAGACCGTCCGCCAGCGTCACGTCGACGAGCGGGGGAGCCGCGGACACGGAGGCGACGGCCTCGCTGGCCGCCCCGCCTCCGCCGTACAGCAGGAAGATCGGCTCGAGGTCCGCGCCGACGGCGGTGTAGAGCGCCAGCCGGTCCGAGACGGTGCCGGACATGGTGTTCTCGTGCGGCAGCACGATGCCGTCCTCGGGGGGCGTCAACGCCAACGCGCCCAGCAGCCCGCGCTGGGCGTGGGCCGGCGAGGACTGCTCGTAGACGTAGAGCGCCGGTTCCGGATCCGGACGAACGACCCCGGAAGTCCGCCAATCCCGAAGCGTGCTTGCGGCGCGCAGGTAGCGATCCCCCTCAGAAGCCTCATCGCGTGGGAGGATCAGCCGCACGACGTTGCTGTCGCTCGCCCGCTCGAGCGCCTCCACGCCGGCGGCGTCGATCACGTCGTACGGCGGGGAGGTGACTGCGGGCAGGTCGACGAGGGCAGGGTCGTACCGCAGGGCTCGGAACGGCGCCAGCACCAAGCCGTCCGGCGAGGGCGGTGCAGCGAAGGTAGGAGTGGTGGGCTCGTCAGGGCCTGCGGACATGGCGGCATGCTAAGCCTGGGTGGGCACACCCTGGACGGCACGGCGTGATGGAGGACCAGACAGGACCCGACCCGGGTCACGGCGACGAGGAGGAACGGGCGTGTCCGACAGGTACGACCCCCGGTACGACCCGCGCGCCCCGGACGAGGAGAAGCCCCGGCCGTTCTCCGACCTGCCGCCACCGCCCCCCGACATCGCGCCTCAGGGCGACGCCTACGACTGGTACCTGCGCGGGCTGGAGCTGCTCGAGAACGGTGACGCCGCCGCTGCCGTGCAGGTCCTCGCGCACACGGTGACCTCCGAGCCCGAGTCCCGGATGGCCCGCGAGGCCCTCGCCCGCGCCCAGTTCGACATGGGCATGTACCCGGAGGCCCGCGAGAACTTCGAGTGGATCATCTCGATCAACCCGGCCGACGACTACGCGCAGTTCGGCCTCGGCCTGGCCGCCACCAAGCTCGGGGACCTCACCGCCGCCGTCGAGCACCTGGCGCTCGCCGCGGCCATGCGCCCTGACATCGCCTACTACAGCACCGCCCTGCGCGGGGCCCGGGCCGCGCTCACCGCCTCCCGCCGCTGACCGTGCTCGCGGCCAGCGACCGCCCGCTGCACGAGGCGTACGACGCCGCCCTGCTCGACCTCGACGGCGTGCTGTACCTGGGTCCCGACCCGGTGCCGCACGCGGCCGAGGCGGTGCGGGCCGCCCGTGGGCACGGCATGCGGGTGGCGTACGTGACGAACAACGCCTCGCGCCGGCCCGACGTCGTGGCCGTGCACCTCACCGAGCTCGGCATCCCGGCCGAGCCCGAGGACGTCGTCACCAGCGGGCAGGCGGCGGTGCGCTGGCTGGCCGCGCGGGTCCCGGCCGGCAGCCGGGTGCTCGTGCTCGGCACCGACGGGCTCGCCGAGGAGGTCGAGGAGGGCGGTCTGCGGCCGGTCCGTAAGGCCGACGGCGCGGTCGCCGTCATCCAGGGCCTGGCGCCGACGACCGCCTGGACCGACCTTGCGGAGGCCAGCGTCGTGATCCGGGCCGGCGGGCTGTGGGTGGCCGGCAACACCGACTCGACGTACCCGAGCAACCGCGGCCCGCTGCCGGGCAACGGCGCGCTGGTGGCCGCGCTGGCGGTGGCCACCGGGCAGCAGCCCGTCGTGGTCGGCAAGCCGGAGCCGGAGCTGCACCGGGCCAGCGTCGACCGAGTGGGCGCCAGCCGGCCGCTGGTCGTGGGGGACCGGCTGGACACCGACGTGCTCGGTGCGGTCCGGGCCGGCGCGGACAGCCTGCTCGTGCTCACCGGCGTGACCGACCGCGCGCAGCTGCTGGCCGCGCCGGAGGGGATGCGGCCGACCTACCTGAGCAGTGACCTGCGGGGGTTGCTGGTGCCGCACCGGGCACCGGTGGTGCAGGGCGACGCGGCCACCTGCGGCGCCGGCCGGGCCTGGCGCGCGGGGACCGGCATCGCGACCAGCGACGACAGCGACGACGCGCTGCGGGCGGCCTGCGCGCTGTCCTGGAGCTAGAGCGACAGCAGCGCCGTCAGGCGGAGCATGTCCATCGGGCTCGCCTGCACCCGGAGCTTGCCGGTGGCGAAGGCGCTGGGGAAGGCCTGCCGGCCCTCGACGAGCGCCAACAGGTCGTCGCTGCCGACCGACAGCCGGATCTGCGCCTTGCCGTCGTCCTCGGTGGTCACGTCGACCAGGCCCTCGTCGCAGAGCCGCGCGGACCAGGTGACGCCGAGGTCGGTCACCCGGCAGGAGACGGTGCGCTCGAGGACGTACTTGCTGCGGACATCCGGGTCGACCCTGGCCAGCAGGTCCACGAGCGAGCGGAATGCCTTGTCGCAGTCAGCCTCCGAGGCCACGACCCGCCTTCCTTCACGCTCGTCTGTGAGCGTGACCGTACCGGAACCGCGGTAGCGTGCTTCGGCGGCAACGAGGCTGCTCGAGGAGGAACCACGTGAACGACGCCCTCAAGGGATACCTGGCCCTGGCCAGCGGCCTGTCGGAGGTCACCAAGGCCCGCGCCACGACGGCCGCCAAGGCCCTCGTCGCCCAGGGCGAGGCGGCCGCCAACCAGGTGACGTCGCTCGCCGACGACCTGCTCGCCCAGAGCAAGAGCAACCGCGAGGCCGTCACGGCGCTGGTGAAGTTCGAGGTCGACAAGGCCCTTGGCCGGGTCGGTCTGGCGAGTGCCGACGAGGTCGCCGAGCTGACCGCGCGCATCCGCACCCTCGAGGCCCAGCTGCGGGACGCCAAGGCCGCGAACGCGCCGGCCAAGGCTGCTGCCAAGAAGGCGCCCGCGCAGAAGGCGCCCGCGCAGAAGGCGCCGGCCAAGAAGGCCCCCGGTGCCTGAGACCCAGGTCGACGCCGGCCTCGCCCGGCTGGAGGGCCTCGAGGACCTGCCCGTCGGCGACCACGTCGAGGTCTTCGACGCCGTGCACCGCTCCCTGCAGGACGCGCTCGCCACGCTCGACGAGGCCTGAGCTGGCCCGGCGCGCCCGCCTCGACGCCGAGCTCGTCCGGCGCGGCCTGGCCCGCAGCCGCGAGCAGGCCGCCAGCCTGATCGCCGATGGTCGTGTCAAGGTCGCCGGTGCGGTCGCCACCAAGCCGGCGACCGCGGTCGAGGCCGGCACCCCGCTGCTGGTCGAGGCCGACGCGGGCGAGCAGTGGGTCTCGCGCGGCGCGCACAAGCTGCTCGGCGCCCTCGACGCCTTCGGGTACGACCCGACGGGCAAGCGGGCGCTCGACGCCGGCGCCTCCACCGGTGGGTTCACCGAGGTGCTGCTCCGCCGCGGCGCCGCGCACGTGGTGGCCGTCGACGTCGGCTACGGGCTGCTGGCGTGGTCGCTGCGCACCGACGACCGGGTCACCGTCGTCGAGCGGGTCAACGCCCGCAACCTCGAGCCCGAGCAGGTGGGCGGGCCGGCCGACCTGGTCGTGGCCGACCTGTCGTTCATCCCGCTGGGGCTGGTGCTGCCCGCGCTGGTGCGCTGCGCGGCGCCCGGTGCCGACCTGATGCCCATGGTGAAGCCGCAGTTCGAGGTCGGACGCGAGAACCTGCCCTCCGGCGGAGTCGTCCGCGACCCGCAGGCCCGGGCCGGCGCGGTACGCCGGGTCGCTGGGCAGGCCCTCGAGCTCGGCCTGGGGGTCGCGGGCGTGGTGGCGAGCCCGCTGCCCGGCCCGAGCGGCAACGTCGAGTTCTTCCTGTGGCTGCGCGCCGGCGCCCCCCCGCTCGACGACGCCGCCCTGGCGCGCGCGGTCGCCGAGGGCCCGACGTGAAAGGCTGCGCGTCGTGACCCGCGCCGTGCTGATGCTCGCCCACACCGGGCGGGCCAAGACCGCCGAGGCCGCCCGCGCCGTGGGGCTGCGGCTGCAGGACGCCGGCGTCCAGGTCCGGTTGCTCGCCGAGGAGGCCGAGCGGATCGGGCTGTCCGGCGGCACCGTCTTCGACAGCGGCGCCGAGGCCGCCCAGGGCGCCGAGCTGGTGCTGGTGCTGGGCGGGGACGGCACCATCCTGCGCGCCGCCGAGCTGTCCCGGGACGCCGGCGTTCCCCTGCTGGGCGTCAACCTGGGCCGGGTCGGCTTCCTCGCCGAGGCCGAGTCCAGCCACCTCGAGGGCGTGGTCGAGCACGTCCTGGCCCGCGACTACCACGTCGAGGAGCGGATGACCCTCGACGTCACGGTGACCCTGGAGGGCCAGCTCCTGGGCACCAACTGGGCGCTCAACGAGGCGTCCGTCGAGAAGGCTGCCCGCGAGCGGATGCTCGAGGTGGTCGTCGGGGTGGACGGCCGGCCGCTGTCGCGCTGGGGTTGCGACGGCGTGGTGGCCGCCACCCCGACCGGCTCGACCGCGTACGCCTTCAGCGCCGGCGGCCCCATCGTGTGGCCGTCGGTGGACGCGCTGCTGGTCGTGCCGATCAGCGCGCATGCGCTGTTCGCCCGGCCGATGGTGGTCGGCCCGTCCTCGCTCATCGCCATGGAGGTGCTGCCCAGCGGTACCGAGGCGGTGCTGGCCTGTGACGGCCGCCGGACCATCGCGCTGCCGCACGGCAGTCGGGTAGAGGTCCGCCGTGGCCAGGTGCCGGTGCCGCTGGCCCGCACGCCGCACCCGCGGACCTTCACCGACACGCTGGTCGAGAAGTTCGACCTCGACGTCGACGGCTGGCGCGGCCGCAGCAAGAACTGACGTGACGGCGCGGTCCGGCGTCCCCGGCAGCGTCGGGGGTCGCGGCTAGGGTCAGCATCATGCTCCAGGAGATGCGGATCCAGGGCCTGGGCGTCATCGAGGACGCGGTCCTGGAGCTCGGCCCCGGGCTGACGGTCGTCACGGGTGAGACCGGCGCCGGCAAGACGATGGTGGTGCAGGGCCTCAACCTGCTGTTCGGCGGGCGCTCCGACGCCGGCCGGGTCCGGCCCGGCGCGGCCCGCGCGGTCGTC
>JAOPVD010000124.1 GCA_025966295.1 Frankiales bacterium
CCGTCAGCCGTTGTCCTCATGGGACACCCCCAGCACGTCCGACGAGAGGACCTCCCTTGTACCGCAAGGCAATCGCTGTTCTGGCCACCGCTTCCGCCCTCGCCCTCGCGCCGCTCACCGGAGCCGGCGCCGTCGTCAACGGCACCACTGCCGCGGCCGGGCAGTTCCCGTTCATGGCCTCGCTCCAGGACGGCAGCGGCTTCTCCTTCTGCGGCGGCTCGGTCATCTCCAGCGGGTGGGTGCTCACGGCCGCGCACTGCGTCCCGGACGCCGACGCCACCGACCTGTACGTCGTCACCGGTCGGACCGACCTCGCAGACGCCAGCACGGGCCAGCGCATCAAGGTGAGCAAGGTCTTCGTGAACCCGGCCTACGCCAACAGCGCGCACGACTCCGCGCTGCTCGAGCTCGCCGCGCCGACGACCGCCACCCCGATCGCGCTCGCGGGCGCCGCCGACGACGACCTGGAGGCGACTGGAGCGCCGGTCACCGTCGCGGGCTGGGGCGACACGCTACCGACGATGGGGCTGTTCTCGAGCAACCAGCTCGCCTACGCCGACCTCAAGGTGGTCTCCGACGGCGAGTGCGGCCAGACCAACCTCGGGTTCGACGCCCCGACCGGCGTGTGCGCCGCGGCGCTGCTGAAGGACTCCTGCCAGGGCGACTCGGGTGGTCCGCTGTTCGCGACCAAGGCCGGCCGCCCGGTGCAGGTCGGCATCGTGAGCTACGGCCAGAGCTGCGCGCTCCCGAAGTTCCCGGGCGTCTACAGCGAGGTCAACAACGGCCAGATCCGGAGCTGGATCACCAGCGTCTCAGGGGTCTGACCGGGTCGCCGTCCCGGCTAGTCCTTGACGGCCAGCTCGACCTTGAGGGGACCGAGCTGTACGGCCTTGCCGACGCCGCCCTTGGCCCTGACCACGCGCGGCCGCGACCAGCGCAGCGGCGTCCACTGCACCGACAGTGCCGGTGTGGCGTCGCTGAGCTCGGGAGGCAGCGCGGCCGGCGGGGCGGCCGGGACCGGCGGCTGCTCGGTGCGGGGGGAGAGGTCGGCGAGCAGGTCGGCCTGCAGATCGGCGCGGAGGTCGCTCATGAGGGTCCTTCCGAGAGTCCGGCGTAGGCGGTGAGGACGTCCTGGGCCAGGGCGGTGTAGGCGACCGCGACGGGCGAGGACGGGGCGGAGAGCACGACCGGGCGCTTGGCGAGCGTCGATGACGGCACCCGGCGCGACAGCGGCACCCGGGTCGGCAGCAGCGGGAGGTCGGTGCCCTCGAGGGCACCGACCACCTCGCGCGCGGCCTTGCCGTCCTTGTCCCAAAGCGAGCAGGCCACGCCGACCAGCTGGGCGGCGGTGTTCTCGAAGCGCCGGTGCTGGTCGAGGAAGGCGCTGACCCGGGCGGCGCCGAGGGCCGATCCGGGGTCGCTGGTGAAGACCGTGAGGACGGCGTCGGCGGCGCAGACGGCCGACAGCGTGAGGTTGCCCAGGTCGCCGTGGGTGTCGAGCACGACGTGGTCGTAGTCGGCGAGCAGCGGCCGCAGGACCCGCCGGATGCCGGTGACGATCCCGCCCTGCGCGGCCAGCGTCACGCCGACGTGCTCGAGCGCGGGGTGGGCGGGCAGCAGGTCCAGGCCGGGCGCCACGCCGGTGCGGACGACGCCCCGCGGGTCGGCCTCGGGGTCCTCGAGCAGGCCGGCGAGGGAGTCCTCCTTGTTCTTGGCCACGACGCCGAAGGCGCGGCCGAGTGAGTCCTGCGGGTCGGCGTCGACCACGAGCACCCGCCCGCTCTGCGCGAGCACAGCGGCGAGGTTCGCGGCGGTGGAGGTCTTGCCGACGCCCCCCTTGGACGAGCAGACGGCCAGCCTCATGCCTGAGCTCCTCGGGACGGTCGAAGGATGATGACCAGCAGCGTGGCGGCGGCGACCTGCAGGAGCAAGCGGCCGAGCGAGCCGGTGTGCAGCGCCCTGGCCGCCAGCGTGCCGAGCAGCCCGCCCGCGACGCCCACCAGGGACGTGGTCAGGCAGCCCGTCGGCCCCCGCCCGGGGACGATCAGCCGCGCGACCGCCCCCAGCAGCAGGCCCACCAGCAGCGTCGTCAGCAGCGCGCTGACCGTCGCCCCGATGAACGGCAGTACCACGAACAGCACCAGGCACAGGACAAGCAGGGCAAACAGCACACGGGAGAGGGTAGAGGTGCCTCGTTACGACTAGCGTTCCCAGGCGTGAGCCTCGCCGTGCGTGTGATCCCCTGCCTCGACGTGGACGCCGGGCGGGTCGTCAAGGGCGTCAACTTCACCGACCTGGTGGATGCGGGCGACCCGGTCGAGATGGCGCGGGTCTACGACGCGGAGGGCGCTGACGAGCTGGTCTTCCTCGACATCACCGCGAGCAGCGGCTCCCGCGAGACGACGTACGACGTGGTGCGGCGCACGGCGGAGCAGGTCTTCATCCCGTTGACGGTGGGCGGGGGAGTGCGCTCGACCGACGACGTCGACCGGCTGCTGCGGGCCGGCGCCGACAAGGTCGGGGTCAACACCGCCGGCATTGCCCGGCCGGAGCTGCTCGGCGAGATCGCGCAGCGCTTCGGCTCCCAGGTGCTGGTCCTGAGCGTCGACGCCCGCCGGGCTGCGGGCACCCCGAGCGGCTTCGAGGTGACCACCCACGGCGGCCGGCAGGGCACCGGGCTCGACGCGGTGGAGTGGGCGGAGCGCGGGGCGGCGCTCGGGGTGGGGGAGGTCCTGCTCAACTCGATGGACGCCGACGGCACCCGCCGCGGGTACGACGTGGAGCTGCTGCGGGCCGTCCGGGCGGTGGTCGACGTCCCCGTCATCGCGAGCGGCGGCGCCGGGGCGGTCGAGGACTTCGCGCCCGCGGTCGCGGCGGGGGCCGACGCGGTGCTGGCGGCGAGCGTGTTCCACTTCGGCCAGCTGCGGATCGGCGAGGTCAAGGCGGCGCTGCGCGGGGCCGGGCACACCGTCCGGTAGCGCTGGTTGCTGAACAACCAGCGCAACCGTAGGATGGGGGCATGTCGACCCTCGAGCAGCAGGTGACCGCGCTGGCGCGGCGGTTGCAGTACGCCTCCGAGGCCGACGAGCTGGCGATCGAGGCGGCCGTGCTGGCCGCGGCCAGTGACGCGCAGCGCACCCGCCCGGCCAACCTGCCCGACTACGTCCGGGCCCAGACCCCCGAGCAGGTCGCCGAGGTCCGCGCCGAGACGCTGCGCGACTGGCTGGCCCTGCGCGACGCGATGCTCGCTGCCAGCCTGTCGACCGCGGAGGTGGCCGGCCGGCTCGGCATCAGCAGCGCCGCCGTGACCAAGCGCCGGCAGGCCCGCCGGCTGGTCGCGTTCCAGCTCAAGGGGGACTGGCGCTATCCGGCGTGGCAGCTCCGGCAGGGGGACGTGCTGGCCGGCGTCGAGCAGGCCTGGCAGGCGCTGCCGCTCACCGTGCACGACGCGCTCAGCCTGGCCCGCTGGTTCACGCTGGAGTCCCGGCACCTGGGCGGCACCCCGCTGGCGCTGCTCGAGGCCGGCGAGGTGGACCGGGTCGTCGACGCCGCCGCCTACGTCGGCGGCTCGTGAGCTTTCCCGGCCGGCCCGTCCTCGTCGAGGTCCCCGCGGGCACCACCTGGCTGCGCGTCTACGAGCACGACTGGTACGCCGACGCGCTCGGCCAGCGCTTCTACGGGCCGTCGCCGGCCGGCCGCTTCGACCACCACCCGGCAGGCCCGCCGCGGCGGGCGCCGCGGCACGGCGTCGGCTACGTCGCCTCCAGCTTCCGGTGCGCGGTGGCCGAGGTCTTCGGCGACCTGCGGGTGATCGCGCCGGCGCCCGGCCAGCGGGTCGGCCTGGTCGGGGCGGGGGAGCCGCTGCTGCTGGCCGACACCCGCGACCTCGCGGCGGTGGAGCTCGGCGTGGCCGCCGGTGCGCTGCGGACCCGCGACCGTGCACTGACCCAGGCGGTCGCCCGCGCGCTGTACGCCGGCACCACGGCGCACGGGATCCTCTACAGCGGCTGGCACACCGGCGAGGACTGCGTCGCGCTGTGGGAGCGCGCCAAGCCCTCCCTGCGGCTCATGGACGACCGGTCGCTCACCGACCTCGACGTGGTCCCGGAGCTGCGCCTGCTCGCCACCGAGCTGCACTACTCGATGGCAGAACTAGTTTGACCTCAACCGCGGTTGAGGTGATCGACTGCTCTGGACACGCCCCGATCGATCGGAACGCCCTCTCGTGAGCTCTGCCCCCGCTCAGCCCCGCAGCGTGATCCGCCGTGGGCTCGGCGTCCTCTGGATCGCCGTGAAGGAGGAGCCCAAGATCTTCGCGGTGTCCGCCGTGGGCAGCGCCCTGTTCGGCGGCATGACGATCGCGCAGGCCTACGCGTTCGGCCACATCACCAGCACCGTCATCGAGCCGTCGATCAAGCGGGGCGACGCGACCACCGCCTCCCTGACCGGAGCGGTCCTGCTCATCCTGGGCGTCGCGACCCTCAAGGTCGTCGGCATCCTGGGCAGGCGGCTGGGCGCGGGCATCATGCAGTACCGCCTGCAGGCCACCTACCGCCAGCGCGTCAC
>JAOPVD010000149.1 GCA_025966295.1 Frankiales bacterium
CGGCGGGGCGCCGGCCACGACCTCGGCGTCGCCCTCGTCCTCAGCGATCCAGCCGGCGTCCTTCATCCGGCGGAGCGTGGGGTAGAGCGAGCCGTACGAGAAGGCCCGGAAGCTCCCCAGCGTGGCCTTGAGCCGCTGGCGCAGCTCGTAGCCGTGGAGGGGGCTCTCGTGGAGCAGGCCGAGGACGGCGAGCTCGAGCACGTCGTACCTCCGGCCTGCCGTGACGATGTATCGGAGCGATACATCGCGGTGTCAGGCTGACGGTACGTCATGCGGACGAACGAGTGCAACAGCAGGTGAACCGGAAGTGTCGTGACGCCCAACACGGCCGGGGCGCCGGGTTACCGTCGAACCATGCGGAGGCGGGACGTGGTGGACCACGCGCTGCAGCGCCGCGCCGTGCTCGCCGACCTGTACGCCGGCCGGGTGGGCGCGCTCGAGGTGTGCGACGCCTCGCCCTACCTGCAGCGGGCCGCCCAACGGCTCGGCGTGACGACCGACCGCACCTGCCCGGTCTGCCGCAAGCTGCCGCTGGACCAGGTGCTGTGGGTGTACGGCGAGGCGATCGGGGACGCGGACGGCACCGCGCGCACTGAGGGCCAGGTCAGCGCGCTCGCGTCGGCGCACCCCGACTTCGCGGTCTACGAGGTGGAGGTCTGCCAGGGCTGCGGCTGGAACCACCTGGTGCGGACCTGGCGCGCCGGCACCCCCGGGACACAGCCGGCCCGGCGCTCCCGCCGGCGCGAGGCGTGAACGAGCCCGACTCGTGATCTTCACCGCCGGTTGCCCGGATCGGTCATGGGGCAGCATGGAGCGGTGAACTGGCTGCGCTCCCTGTCCTGGAAGAAGCGGATCGGCATCGGGTTCGGGGCGATGTGCCTGCTGCTCGTCGCCTTCGTCGGCATCGGCTACGCGCTCACCGACGTGCCGACGCCCAACAAGATCGCGACCGCGCAGGCGACCCGGCTGCTCTACGCCGACGGCACCGAGATGGGCCGGGTCGGCAAGAACCGGCAGATCGTCTCGCTGGACAAGATCAGCAAGGACGCCCAGCACGCCATCCTGGCCGCCGAGGACCGCGGCTTCTACCGGGAGCCGGGCATCAGCTTCAAGGGCATCGGGCGGGCGCTGTTCACCAACGTCAAGGGCGGCGGCAGCGTCCAGCAGGGCGGCTCCACGATCACCCAGCAGTACGCCAAGAACGCCTTCCTCACCCATGAGCGCACCTACACGCGCAAGGTGAGGGAGGTGTTCATCGCGCTGAAGATGAGCCAGACCGTCAGCAAGGACAAGATCCTCGAGGACTACCTCAACACGATCTACTTCGGCCGCGGCGCCTACGGCATCGAGGCCGCCGCCACCACCTACTTCGGCCCGACCGTGCACGCCAAGGACCTCACGCCGGCGCAGTCGGCGGTGCTGGCCTCCAGCATCCGCTCCCCCGCGGGCTACGACCCGGCGCGGCACCCCGAGCGGGCCAAGGAGCGCTGGGCCTACGTCCTCGACGGCATGGTCAAGCAGGAGTGGCTGAGCCAGGCCTACCGCGACAAGGCGGTCTACCCGGCCGTGCGCAAGCCAGGCACCAAGAGCGCCTTCCCCGGTGAGCTCGAGCACGTCCGGACCCAGGTCCTCGCCGACCTGGAAAAGCACGGCTTCGCCGAGGACCGGATTACCGCCGGTGGTCTGACCGTGACGACCACGCTGGTGCGCGCGGCCCAGGACGCCGCCCGGGCCGCGGTGGAGGCCAAGATCCCGGTCGACGGCGGCCCCAACCCGCCGGTCGGCGCGCTCGTCTCGGTCGAGCCGGGCACCGGCAAGGTGATCGCCTACTACGGCGGCCGTGAGGCCGGCGGGTTCGACTACGCCTCCGACGGCAAGAAGGGCGTGCAGCCCGGCTCGTCGATGAAGCCCTACGTGCTCGCCGCCGCCCTGGAGAAGGGGCAGTCGCTCGACACCCGGCTGGACGGCTCCAGCCCGCAGACGATCTGCGGCACCCGGATCAGCAACGACGAGGGCGACCCGCCGTTCGGGCAGATCGACCTGGCCACCGGTCTGCAGTACTCCGCCAACACCGTCTACTACCGGCTGGCCTGCGAGACCGGTGCGCAGCGGGTCGCCGACCTCGCGCACGCCGCGGGCATCCCCGGCACCCAGCCGCTCGCCGACGACCAGAGCGGCAAGCCGACCGCCCAGATCGCACTGGGCTCCGGCGGCTACGAGATCCACGTCATCGACCAGGCGACCGGCTACGCCACCTTCGCCGCCAAGGGCCAGCGGGCCACGCCGTACTTCGTGCAGGCGGTCAAGGACACCAGCGGCAACGACCTCTACAAGGCGAAGCCGTCGACCGGCAAGGCGTTCAGCGAGGGCGTCGCCGCGGACACCACCTACGCCATGCAGCAGGTCGTGCAGGGCGGCACCGGCCGGCGCGCCCAGCTCGACGGGCGGCCGACCGCCGGCAAGACCGGCACCACCGGCAACAACGCCAACGCCTGGTTCGCCGGCTTCACGCCGCAGCTGGCTACCGCCGTCTGGGTCGGCCGCGCCCAGGGCGGCCCGCTGGTGGGCGTGCTCGGCAGCAGCCGCGGCGTCTACGGCGGCACCGTGCCGGCCCAGATCTTCAAGGCCTTCATGGACAAGGCCCTCGAGGGCAAGCCGGTGCTGCAGTTCCCGCCGCGCGCCAACGTCGGCAAGGCCGCCGACACCGCGCCGCCGACGATCGGCACACCGACCGCGACCGTGACCCCGTCGGCGACGCCGTCCGCAGCGCCGAGCGTCGTCGTGACGACGCCGCCGCCGGTCGTGCCGACCAGCCCGCCGCCGATCGTGCCACCGGCCTCCAGCTCGCCGTCGGCCAGCCCTCCCGCCGCTTCGCAGGCCCCGACACCCGCCGCGTCGCCGTAACGGGCCCGGCGGATCTGGCAGCATCGGCGCGGTGACCCAGAAGCTGGTGCTGCCGTCGTACGACGACCCGGTGGTCGCCGGTGCCGTCGAGGCCGTCGGCGGCCGGCCGGGGCGGCACGCCCGGATCGGGGGCCGGCGCCTCTGGACCCCCGTACGGGTGCTGCTGGCGCTGACGCTGCTCACCGCGCTGCTCGGCTTCGCGCAGAAGGCCCCGTGCCGCGACGGCAGCAGCTGGGTGAACGAGCACCAGTACACCCACGCCTGCTACACCGACGTGGTCGCGCTCTACGGCGCCGAGGGGCTGTCGGACGGCAAGCGGCCCTACTACGACCACCCGGTCGAGTACCCGGTGGTCATCGGCGGGGTGATGCAGCTGTCATCGCTGCTCGCCCGCGGCCTGGCCGCCGTGCTGCCGGACGACCGGACCGACACCGCCCTGAAGGCGGTCAACACGGCGAAGACACCCGAGGACCGCGCCCGCGCCCAGAAGTCAGCCGACTACGCCGAGGCGATGGCCCGTGGCCGGCACTTCTACGACGTGACGTGGGTGCTCGTCACGGTGTGCGCGCTCGTGGTCGTCGTCACGACCGCCAAGCTGGCCGGGCGGCGGCCGTGGGACGCCGCGCTGTTCGCGCTCTCGCCGGCACTGCTGCTGCACGCCACCACCAACTGGGACCTGGTGGCGATGGCCTTCGCCGGGCTCGGGCTGCTCGCCTGGGCGCGTCGTCACCCCGGCTGGGCCGGCCTGTTTCTGGGGCTGGCGACGGCGACCAAGCTCTACCCGCTGCTGTTCCTCGTGCCGCTGTTCGCGCTGTGCCTGCGGGCCGGCAAGCTCCGGCAGTGGACCGTGCTCACGGTGGCCACCGTGGTCACGGCGGTCGGGCTGACGGTGCCGTTCTACCTCACTGCCCCGTCCTTCACCGACCGCGCCGGCCAGCAGGTGCAGGCCCTGGACTCGCCGCTGAGCCGGCTCGGCGCCGACGGTTCGGGCGCGCTGTTCCCGCAGCACTGCCGGATCACGGACACCTCCTCGCAGCGCAGCCACGTCGAGACCGGCCGCTGCCCCAGCCCGGCAGCGCCGGGCACCAGCCAGGAGCAGATCACCAACGCGGTGTGGCGGTTCGTGGAGCTCAACCAGACGCGGGGCGCCGACTGGGACTCGCTCTACCTGCAGCTGCAGCACCTGCGCACGGACCGCGGTCCGCTCGAGGGCGTCCGCAACAGCGTCGCTGACTTCTTCACCGACCGGCAGGTGCCGCCCGGCGACCTCAACCTGGTGGTGGCGGTGCTGACGTTCCTGGTGGTCGCAGGCGTCGGGCTGCTGGCAATGGTGGCCCCGCGCCGACCGCGGGTGCCGCAGCTGCTGTTCCTCACCATCGCGGGCTTCCTGCTCGTCAACAAGGTCAACAGCCCGCAGTACGTCCTGTGGCTGGTGCCGCTGGCGGTGCTGGCGCGCCCCCGGTGGCGGCCGTTCCTGGCCTGGCAGGCGGCCGAGGTGCTGCTGCTGCTCGCGCGGTTCTACTTCTTCATCAGCAACGACAAGCCCGGGCAGGGCATCGACATCGGCTGGTTCTTCGCGTGCGTGCTGCTGCGTGACCTGCTGCTGGTGGTGTTCGCGGCCTTCGTGGTCCGGGACGTGCTGCACCCGGAGCGCGACGTCGTGCGGCAGGACGGCGTCGACGACCCGGCCGGCGGGGTGCTCGACGGCGCCCCCGACAGGGCGCGCGTCCGCAGGTGACCGCGCTGCGGTCCTGGGTCGCCACCCGGGTGGCGGTCGCGCTGCTCGTGCTCGCCGGTGCGGCGCAGGTCTTCGGCGGCCGCGGGCAGGGGTTCCTGGACCGGTGGGACAGCTGGGACGTCACGCTGTTCCGCAAGGTGGCCGAGTTCGGCTACGCCGGCTACCCGCAGCACTACCCCGACAAGGACATCGAGGCGTTCTTCCCCGGGTTCCCGCTGGTGCTGCGCGCGGTGCACACGGTGGTGCCCGACTGGACCGCGGCGGGGCTGCTCGTCTCGCTGGTGGCCGGCGCGGTGGCGGTGGTGTTCCTCGCCCGGCTGGCCGAGCTCGACGGGGTCGACGGCGGCCGGGCGGCGCTCTACCTCCTCCTCTCGCCGTACGCGGTGTTCCTGGCAGCGGGCTACAGCGAGGCGCTGTTCCTGGCCGTCGCGCTGCCGGGCTGGTACGCCGCGAAGAAGGGCAACTGGGCGCTGGCCGGGCTGCTGGTCGCGGCGGCCTGCACCGTCCGGGTCTCCGGGGCGTTCCTCGCCGTCGCGCTGGTGGTGCAGTGGCTCACCACCTCCCGCGACCGGCGGGCGCTGCCGTGGCTGGCCGCGCCGTTCCTGGCGCTGCTCGGCTACGCCGCCTACCTGCACCACCTGACCGGTGACTGGCTGCGGTGGCAGCACGCGCAGGCCAGCACCTGGGGCCGGCACCTGACCTCGCCGTGGCAGGCGCTGCAGACCACCTGGGACGCCGCCCGCAACCCGAGCCTCGGGGCGGAGTACCAGTGGTCGTTCCGGGCCGAGCTGGTGGCGGTCGCCGTCGGGGTGCTGGTGACGATGGTGCTGCTGGCCCGGCGGCAGTGGGGCGAGGCGACGTACGTCGGGCTGTCGGTGGCCGCGCTGGCCACCTCCACCTACTACCTGTCGGTCGCCCGGGCGACGCTGCTGTGGTTCCCGCTGTGGCTGCTGCTCGCCGAGCTCGCGGCCCGGCGGCCCTGGGTGCACATCGCCTACGTCGCCGTGGCCACCCCGCTCATGGCGGTGGTGGTGCTGGCGTTCACCGCCGGCCGCTGGGTGGGGTAGCCCGGAGCAGCGGCAGCCCGACGTCGAAGCTGCCGGTGCGGTAGCCCACCGGGTGGACCTCGTCGTCGACCTTGACCCGCCAGCCGTAGCTGCCGGGCATCGCCGGCAGGCCCGAGACCAGGCCGTCCCAGGAGACCCGCGGCGTCGCGTTGCTGCCGGTGGCCGTCGCCACGACGGTGCCGCGCGGGTCGGTCAGGCTGGCCCGCCAGCGCGCGGCGTGCGACAGCTGGGCGTCGAGGACCGCCGGGTGCGGCGCGTGCAGCGGCACGCCCGACATCCGGGTGCTGAGCACCCGCGGCGCCGGCCCCATGGCGACCTGCGCCAGCCGCCGCAGCCGCGGCAGCTCGCCCTGCAACGAGCCGGGGCACGCGGTCTGGCCGGTCTCCTGGTGGCCGAAGGCCCGGTGCAGCGTGACCTGCCGGCCGGAGGGGTAGCGGGGCGAGCCCTTGCTGGTGAGCCGCACCGTGCCGGTCGGGCTGAACTGCCAGGAGGTGGCGGCGTAGCCGATGACGCGGGCCAGGGCCTTCTCGGCCGCCCGGGTCGGCCCGGTCCGGGTCAGGTCACCGATGAGGGCGACGCCGAGGGTGCCGGTGTTGAAGCCCTGGGCGTGGGTGCCGATGGTGGCCCGGCCGAGGCCGCCGCGCCGGCCCTCCCAGACCCCGCCGTACTGGTCGACGAGCAGGTTGTAGCCCAGGTCGGCCCAGCCGCGGCTCTGCACGTGATAGGCGTAGTCGGCCCGGATGATCGCCGGCACGTCCGCCGGGCGGTAGCCGTTGGCGTTGGCGGTGTGGTGCACCACCACGGCGTTGACCCGGCTGGCGTACGACGGCTGGCGGCGGACCAGCGACTCGTCGGCGCCCCAGTCCGACCGTGGGTGCACCGGACCGAGCACCGCCCGGCCGCTGGCGGCCTGCGCGACCGCGCCGCGGACCCGCTGCGCAGCGCCGTCGACGACGCGGACCAGCCGCAGCCCGATGGCGGGCCCGGTGGTGCGGACCTCGACGCGGTGGGCGCCGGGCGGCCGCCAGACCGGCGCGGTCCCGGGCGTGCCCTCGGGACTGTCGCCGGTGTCGTCGTCGGCCAGCTGCCAGGCCGACCAGCCCGCGACCGAGTGCCAGCGGACCCGGACGGTCGGTTGGCCCGCGGTCCAGGTCACCCCGATGAGCTGCTCACGGCCGAGCGACGCGACGGTGCCGGTGGCGGGCAGGACGGTGCTGCGGACGAGAGGGGTGACGACCCCCGGGCCAGTGGCGGCGACGGACGGCACGGTCTGCAGCGCGGTGGCGAGGAGCGCCACGACCAGGGTGCGGCGGAGCAAGCGGAGGTCCTTCGGGGAGGCGCCGGGGAAACCCGCAGCCTGTCGACCGCCGTCCAAGGTCACAAGGCCGGTTGTCCGGGATGTCCGGATCCGCCGCCGACTGTTCCCCCTTGCCCTTGCGTCATCACGGGGGCGCCCAGCGGCGGGCCGCTCCTGAGGACGTCAGGGCTCAGGTCAGGCGGGACTTGAGCAGCGCGATGTCGGCGGCCTGCCCGTGGGCGGGGGTCTCCACCACGACCGGGCACCCGGCCGCCTGCACCACCGCGACCAGCAGGTCGACGTCGATCTGCCCGTCGCCGAGGTTGGCGTGCCGGTCGGCGCCGGAGTCGAAGCCGTCACGGGAGTCGTTGCAGTGCACCAGGTCGATCCGGCCGGTGATCGCCATGACCCGCTCGACGACGTCGACCAGCGCCTCGCCGCCGGCGTGCGCGTGGCAGGTGTCGAGGCAGAACCCGACGTTGTCGAAGTGGCCGATGCTGTCCCACAGCCGCGCGATCGCGTCGAGCCGGCGGGCCATTGCGAACTCGCCGCCGGCGGTGTTCTCGATGAGGACCGGCAGCGGCCGCTCCATCCGCTCGAAGGTCTTCACCCAGTTCGCGACCCCGACCGTCGGGTCCTCGTCCTTGGTGACGTGACCGCCGTGCACGATCAGGCCCTGTGCCCCGACCGCCGCGGCGGCGCTCGCGTGCTGGTCGAGGATCTTGCGGCTCGGGATCCGGATCTTGTTGTTGGGGCTCGCCACGTTCACCACGTACGGCGAGTGCACGAAGAACGGCACGCCGCCGGTGTCGACCTCGGTGACGGTCGGGGCCTTCCAGCTCTGCGGGTCGCCCAGGAAGAACTGCAGGACGTCGGCGTCCCGCTCTTTGGCCGCGCCTGCAGGGTCTGTGTTGTCGACGTGCGCACCGATCTGCATCCCTTGACCCTAGGCCTGCGCCCGCCCCCCGGAGGGGTGGCACGATGGTGGCGTGACGGCCCAGCGCACCTTCCGCCTGCGCGCGGCGGTCGGGGTGCTGCTGGTCGTCGGCGTGGGGCTGGGGCTGCACGTCCCGCCGGCGCAGGCCGCGACGCGCACCGTCACCGTCGGCAGCCAGGGCCCGTCACCCGCCACGCTGACCATCGCCAAGGGCGACGTGGTGCGCTTCGTCAACGGCGACAGCGTCAACCACACGATCCAGCGGGAGACCGGCAGCTGGAGCTTCAGCGCCACCCTCGGGGCCGGCCAGAGCGCCACCACCGCGCCGTTCCGCGCCGCCGGCACCTTTGGCTACACCGACGTCCGCTCCGGCGTGCTGTTCAGCGACACCTTCCGCGGCGCGGTCGTGGTGCCGGCCCCGCCGCCCGCCGCCTCGCCGCGGCCGTCGGC
>JAOPVD010000163.1 GCA_025966295.1 Frankiales bacterium
AGCTCGCCCCGGCAGCGCGGGTCGTCGCGCAGCAGCCCGCGAACCGCCGAGGTCAGGGTGCGTGAGCCTGGGACGCGGGCGCCCCGCAGGGACATGCACAGGTGCTCGGCCTCCAGCACCACCCCTACCCCGCGAGGGGCCAGCTCGTCCGTCAGCAGGTCGGCGATCTGCACCGTCATCCGCTCCTGGACCTGCAGCCGCCGGGCGAAGTGCTCGACGATGCGGGCGAGCTTGGAGAGCCCGACGATCCGGTCTCCGGGCAGGTAACCGACGTGCGCGACACCAGTGAACGGCAGCGCGTGGTGCTCGCACAGCGACGCGAACGGGATGTCGCGCGCGAGCACCAGCTCGTCGTAGCCCTCGTCGTTCGGGAAGGTCGTCAGCAGGAACGGCCGGGGGGCGAGCATCTCGGCGTAGCCCTGCGCGATGCGTCGCGGCGTCTCCGCCAGACCGGTCCCGGACAGGTCGGTGCCCAGCGCCTCCAGCAGCTCCCGCGCGGCCCGGGTCGCCCGCGCGATATCGACCCGCCCCTCCCCACAGGGCTGCTCGACGACCTCGAGCGCGGTCACGCCGGCCCGTGCTCACCGGGCAGTACGTCGGCCTCGGAGGCGTGCCAGACCGGGCTGTCGCCCGCGGTCTCGACGTTGAACCCGTAGTCGAACACCAGGCTGCCGCCGTAGGTCGCGCCCACCGAGACCAGCACGGCAACGACCACCGACAGGGCCACGACGGCGATGGGTGCGGACGGGTCGTCGTACCTGCTGAGCCGGACCGCCAGGTCGACCAGCGCCAGCACCGTCACCGTCACCATGACCAGTGCGTGCGTGTTGGCGGTCCGCCGCGCCTGGGTGCCGGGCGTGGAGGACCGGAGCCAGTCCACGAAGCCGGTGAGCGCGGCGAGCACCGACACCGCCGCGCCGCCCACGAACGCGAACGTGCCGGCGTGCCAGAATTCCTGCGCCCAGCCGCGGTCGTCCCCGCCGACCGCGGACACGACGTCGAAGACGGCGCCGAGCAGGTACGCCCCGATGGGGATGTCGGTCAGCGGCGGGTGGAACGGCTTGCCCGCCCATCCGCGCAGGCCCTTGAACTTCCTGCCCTTGAGCGTGAGTGCCGGTCGCACCGAGAACCTTCGCATTCCCCCGCCTCCTTCGTGTGGAAGGCATCCTGCAGACGCTTCCATTCTAAAGTCAACAGTTCCTGTGATACAAAGCAGACATGGAAATGGAAGAGGAGCCGGGCGACGTGGTGGGCATCGCCGCCGCCGCCGCCCTCGCCGACACCGCCCGTCGGCAGGTCTACGAGTTCGTCTCGCAGGCGCCGGCCCCGAGCGGGCGGGACGACGCCGCGCAGGCGCTGGGCATCGGCAGGTCGCTCGCGGCCTACCACCTCGATCGCCTCGTGGACCAGGGGCTGCTCACCGTCACCTACGCACGCCGCACCGGCCGCACCGGCCCCGGTGCAGGTCGCCCGGCCAAGCTCTACGCCCGCGCGCCGGTGGAAGTCGTCGTCCAGCTGCCGCCGCGCGACGACCAATTCGTCGCGCACCTGCTCGCCACGGCCATCGAGCACGACCGGAGCGGGTCGGCGCGAGACGCGCTTCGGACCGTCACCCGGTCGACCGGACAAGCCCTCGGCGAGCAGCTCGCAGGCAACACCGTGTCCGACGTCCTCACGGGCCTGCAGTCCCGCGGTTACGAGCCCTACCTCTGCGACGAAGGCATCCGGCTGCGCAACTGCCCGTTCCACCACCTCGTCGGAGACCACCTCGACCTGGTCTGCACCCTCAACGAGGACCTCCTCGGCGCGATGGTGGCCAGCTCCGGCGCCGGCCTCGAAGCACGGCTCGACCCAGGCACCGGTCACTGCTGCGTGCTGCTGGAAGTGCACTCGCAGCCGTAACGACTGCAGGGAACGGTCCTGCTACCCCTCGACGACGCCTTGCTGCGCGCACGGGTTGCGAGTGGCTCCGTCTTTCTCATTATCGCAGAGTCCCGCCGCGCTCGTGAGCGCCAAAATTCGCATCTAAGGTCACGTACCTCAGATCGGAGCTGATGACGTGACCGCCGTGACTACCAGCGCCTTTGACCTTCCCGACCACCTCACCCCCAAGGCCGCCCCGACGCTGATCGCCGGCGACGAGCAGCACTTCGCGGCCATCGCGGAGAGCCTCGAGCAGTCCATCGCAGACCTGTCGGACCGCCTCGAGGCCGAGCGCAAGGCGCCCGGCGGCATGGGCCAGGAGGCGATGGACCGGGACATGGAGGTCCACCGGCTGACCGCTCGCCTGCGCGCCCTGCGTCGCTTCGGTTTGGACCTGTGCCTCGGACACATCGTCAGCGCAGACGACCCCGAGCCCGTGTACGTCGGACGAGTTGGCCTCACGGACCGCGCAGGTCGTCGGCTGCTGCTCGACTGGCGCTCCCCCGCGGCTGAGCCGTTCTTCGGAGCGACCCACGCCAACCCGATGGGTCTGGCAAGCCGCCGCAGGTACCGCTGGGCCCGTGGCCGGATCAGCGACTACTGGGACGAGGTGTTCACCTCGGACGGGTTTGAGGGGCACGCCGCACTCGACGACCAGTCCGCCTTCATCGCCAGCCTGGGCAGCAACCGGTCGACCCGGATGCGCGACGTGCTCGGCACCATCCAGGCCGACCAGGACGCCATCATCCGCGCGGGATCCCGCGGCGCTCTCGTCGTCGACGGCGGTCCGGGTACGGGGAAGACGGTCGTCGCTCTGCACCGTTCCGCCTACCTGCTCTACTCCGACCCCCGCCTCGGTCACCACCGGGGCGGCGTGCTGTTCGTCGGTCCGCACCAGCCCTACCTGGCCTACGTCGCCGACGTACTCCCCAGCCTCGGGGAGGAGGGCGTGAAGACCTGCACCATGCGGGACCTCCTCCCCGATGGAGCCGGAGCAGCGATCGAGACAGACCCGAAGGTGGCCCTCCTGAAGTCGTCCGCGAACCTGGTGAAGGCGATCGAGACGGCCGTCAGGTTCTACGAGGACCCGCCCGCCAAGGGGATGACGGTCACGACCCACTGGTCCGACGTCTGGCTGAGCGCCGACGATTGGGCCGAGGCCTTCGAAGCCCAAGAACCCGGTACTCCGCACAACGAGGCGCGCGACCAGATCTGGGAGGC
>JAOPVD010000188.1 GCA_025966295.1 Frankiales bacterium
GCCTGGCCGGCGGCCTGCTGATCCTGGTGCTGTGCGCGACGCTGGCGCTCGCCCCGCTGGGCGACACCCACCTCCACGGGCTGCGGCACCTGGACCGGGCCGGCCCGCTGACCGTGGTCGCCGGCGCGGTCGGCACGACGGTGCTGCTGCGGCTGCTGACGGTGCTGCTCGTCTCCACCGCCCGCACGCTGCGCGCCCGGCACCGCAACCGGGTGCTGGTCGACCTGGTGGCCGAGCCCAACCTGCTGCTGCGCGGCGCCTCGGTGGTCGACCACGACGTGCCGGTGGCCTACTGCCTGCCCGGGTTCCGGCCGCGGCTGGTGCTGTCCCGCGGCGCCCTCAGCCTGCTCTCGTACGACGAGCTGCGCGCCGTCCTCGCGCACGAGCGGGCGCACCTGCTGCAGCGGCACGACCTCGTGGTGCTCCCCTTCGTCGCGCTGGGCGCGACCTTCCCGGCCCTCCCGGCGGTCCGCACCGCCCGCGCCGAGGTGGCGCTGCTCATCGAGCTGCTCGCCGACGACCGGGCGGCCCGCCGCCACGACCGGCAGCACCTGGCCCGGGCGCTCTGGAAGATCGGTACCGGCGCGGCCCCCACCGGCGCGCTGGGCATGGCCGGCGACGACGTCCTGCTCCGCGCCCGGCGGCTGCTCGACCCGCCGCAGCGGTTGGGCCGCGGCACCGCGGTGGCGGTGAGCGGGCTCGCGGCCGTCGTCGCCACCAGCCCGCTCATCGGGATCGTGATCCCGCTCATGGTGTGAGGGGGGTCCACTGCGGGGAGCAGAGTGATCATGAGCCCCGGGGGTGGTGGACAGGTGCCCACGATCGACGAAGACGCCGCACGCGAGCTGCAGGCCCTGCTGGACGGGCCGCACGCCGCCCTCCGCGAGGCGACCCGGCAGCGCCTCAGCGCCCTGGGGCTCGAGAAGGCTGACGGGCTGCCCCGTGACGACTACCGCGACCTGGTCCTGCAGTGGACCCGGGAGGTGGGGCGCGCCGGAGACGGCGCCCGCTCGTTCCCCCGTGAGCACGGCGGCCAGGACGACCCGGGCGGCCGGATCGCCACCTTCCAGACGGTCGGGCACAGCGACCTGTCGCTGCTGGTCAAGATGGGGGTGCAGTTCGGGCTGTTCGGCGGTGCGGTGCACCGGCTCGGCACCGACAAGCACCACCGCGCCTACCTGCGCGACATCGGCACCCTCGACCTCCCCGGCTGCTTCGCGATGAGCGAGTCCGGCCACGGCTCGGACGTCCGCTCGATCCGCACCCAGGCCCGGTACGACGCCGAGGCCGGCGAGTTCGTCCTGCACACGCCGGACGAGACCGCCCGCAAGGACTGGATCGGCAACGCCGCCCGGCACGCCCGGATGGCGGCGGTCTTCGCGCAGCTCGACGTCGCCGGCGAGGCGCAGGGCGTGCACGCCTTCCTGGTGCCGATCCGGCACGCGGACGGCTCGGTCGTGGCCGGCGTGGAGATCGAGGACTGCGGCGACAAGATGGGCCTGCAGGGCGTCGACAACGGCCGGCTGCGGTTCAGCGCCGTACGGATCCCGCGCGACAACCTGCTCGACCGCTTCGGCACGGTCGCGGAGGACGGCGTCTACAGCTCGCCGGTCCGCTCTCCCGGCGCCCGCTTCTTCACGATGATCGGGGCCCTCGTCGAGGGCCGGATCTGCATCGGCGGCGCCGGGCTCGCCGTCGCCCGCAACGCGCTCACCATCGCGGTCCGCTGGGGCGAGCGGCGCCGGCAGTTCGGCACCGGCCTCGACATGGACACCCCACTGATGGACTACCTCACCCACCAGCGCCGGCTGCTGCCGGCGGTCTGCGAGTCCTACGTCCTGCAGGCCGCCCACGACCACCTCACCCAGCAGTACGTCGAGGTGCTGGAGCAGCCGGAGCCGGGTGGCGACAAGCAGCGGGCGGTGGAGGCGCTCGCCGCCGGCCTGAAGGCGGTGGCGACCTGGCACATGGTCGCGGCGGTCCAGAACGCCCGCGAGTGCTGCGGCGGCAAGGGCTACCTGTGGGAGAACCGGTTCGCCTCGCTGCGGAACGACTCCGACGTGTTCGTCACCTTCGAGGGCGACAACACCGTGCTGCTGCAGCTGGTGGCCAAGACGCTGCTGTCGGACTACGCCGCCCAGTTCGAGGACCTCGACGCCATCGCGATGATGCGGACGCTGACGTCCCGGCAGGCCGGCCGGGTGCTCGGCGACCTGGGCCGGACCTTCAAGCGCTCGGACCTGCGCGACCCGGACTGGCAGGCGGAGGCGCTGCAGTTCCGCGAGGACCGGCTCGTCGACTCACTGGCCCGCCGGTTGCGGACGCTGGTCAAGGACGGCACCGACCCGCTGCGGGCGCTGTCGCGGTGCCAGGACCACGCGCTGGCCGCGGCCCGCGCCCACATCGAGCGCCTCAGCCACGAGCTGTTCCGTGCCAACGCCACGACGCCGCTCCTCGAGCAGGTCCGCGACCTCGCTGTGCTCTCGACGATCGAGCACGACCGGGCCTGGTGGCTCGAGCACGGCTTCCTGTCGGCCGACGCCTCCAAGGACCTGCAGAAGCAGGTCAACGCGCTGTGCGCCGACCTGCGCCCGCACGCCCTCACCCTGGTCGCCGGCTTCGGCATCCCGGACGCGCTGCTGCGCGCGCCGATCGCGATCGCCGAGCAGACCGGCGGGGCGGGCAGCGACTAGCCGCGGGTGTCCGCAGCGGCCACGCACTCCTTGAAGCCGTAGGTGCGCATCCAGGCGAGGTCCGCCTTGGCGCCGTTGGGCGGTGAGCTGAGCAGCTTGACCAGCTCGGCCTGGTCCTGGGCCTTCGCGGCCGCCGTGACCTTCGCCGCGTAGGCCTTCCCAGCGACGACCTGCTTCTTCAGCGGCTGCAGGACCTTCTTGTCCAGCTCGGCCTTGTCGGCCTTCGGCATCTCGAGCGCGACGACCTGGGTGGTGGCGGTGTCGGCCAGCTCGACGAGCTTGCCGACGTACGGCGCGAGGTCGTCGACGCCGGCCGGGGTCTTGAGGGCCTTCTGGTCGGTGTTGGCCTGCTTGCAGATCGCCTCGGCCTTCTGGAGGTAGTCAGCCTTCGACACCCCACCGGAGTGCGCGGAGCCGCCGCCCCCGCAGGCGGTGGCGAGCAGGACGGGCAGGACGAGCAGGGTGCGCTTCACCAGTTCTTCCTACACCGGCCGGCGGCCGACGACCCAGCAACCCACCGCCGCCGCCGCGGCGATGTTGAGCGAGTCGACGTCCCCGGCCATCGGGATCCGGACCCGCAGGTCGCTGGCCGCCATCGCCGCCGCGGTCAGGCCCGGGCCCTCGGCCCCGAGCAGCAGCGCGACCCGCTCCTGCGCACCGACCGCCACCTGCTCCAGCCCGACCGCGTCGGCGGCCGGCGTCAGGGCGAGCACGCGCAGGCCCGCGGCGCGGACCTGCTCCACACCGCTCGGGAACTCCTCGAGGTAGGCGTAGGGCAGGGCGAAGACCTCCCCCATGCTGACGCGCACCGCCCGCCGGTAGAGCGGGTCGCAGCAGGTCGGGCTCAGCAGCACCGCGTCCATGCCGAGGCCCGCCGCGCTGCGGAACACCGCGCCGAGGTTGGTGGGGCTGTTGACGTTCTCGAGCACGAGGACCCGCTTCGCGGTGGCGAGCAGCTCCTCGGCGCTGGGGATGCGGGGGCGGTCGAACGCCGCCAGCGCGCCGCGGTGGACGTGGAAGCCGGTGACGGCGTGCATCACCTCGGCCGACGCGATGTAGGTCGGGCAGTCCAGGTGCTTGAGCTCGGGCAGCACGTCCGCCACCCGGTTTGGCGCCAGCAGCAGCGATCGGGGCGGGCAGCCGGCCTCGACGGCACGGCGCATCACCAGCTGTCCCTCAGCGATGAAGAACCCGGCCTCCGGCTCATGCTTCACCCGGCGGACCACGTCGGTGAGCCCGACGTAGTCGGCGAGGCGCGGGTCCGCAGGGTCAGTGATCATCTCCTGCACGGCGGGAAGCCTAGAGGCGGGCGCGGTCGTACTGCGGCGGCCAGGCGATGTCAGCGCCCAGCTCGGCCGCCGCCCGCAGCGGCCAGTGCGGCTCGCGCAGCAGCTCGCGGGCCAGCAGCACCACGTCGGCCTGCTCGGTGAGGAGGATCTCCTCGGCCTGCTTGGGCTCGGTGATCAGGCCCACCGCACCGGTGGCGATGCCGGTCTTGCGGAGCGCCTCGGCGAACGGCACCTGGTAGCCCGGCTCGACGGCGATCTGCTGGGTGTGGTGCAGGCCACCCGAGGAGGTGTCGACCAGGTCGACGCCCCGCTCGGCGAGCAGCGGGGCCAGCCGCACCGACTCCTCGAGGGTCCAACCGCCCTCGGTCCAGTCGGTGGCGCTCAGCCGGACCAGCAGCGGTCCGGCGAACAGCGGTCGCACCCGCTCCACGACCTCGAGCAGCAACCGGACGCGGTTCTCGAAGGACCCGCCGTACTGGTCGCTGCGCAGGTTCGACAACGGGCTGAGGAACTGGTGCAGCAGGTAGCCGTGGGCGGCGTGCAGCTCGATGACGTCGAAGCCGGCGGTGACGGCCCGGCGGGCGGCGGCCTCGAAGTCGTCGACGACCCGGGCGATCCCGGCGCCGTCCAGCTCCTCCGGGATGCCGTAGCGGCCGAAGGCCACGGCGCTGGGGGCCACCGTGGTCCAGCCGCCGTCGGCGGCCGGAACGGTGTCCTTGCCGGCGGCCCAGGGGCGGTAGGTGCTGGCCTTGCGGCCGGCGTGTGCCAGCTGGACGCCGGCCTTGGCGCCCTGGGACTGGACGAACGCCACGATGCGGGCCCAGCGGGCGGCCTGCTCGTCGTTCCAGATGCCGGTGTCCTCCGGGCTGATGCGGCCCTCCGGGCTGATCGCGGTCGCCTCGGTGAGGACCAGGCCGGCGCCGCCGACGGCGCGGGCGCCGAGGTGCACCAGGTGCCAGTCGTCAGGCAGGCCGTCCACCGCGGAGTACTGGCACATCGGGCTCACGAACACCCGGTTCCGGAAGGTGGTGTCGCGCAGGGTCAGGGGCTCGAACAGAAGACTCACACAGAGGTGAACCGAGCCGCCGCCTCGATCTGTTCCGCGCCGATCGGTAGAGTTCTGGACGTCACATCCCGTCCCGCAGGAGGCACCACCATGGCCGGCGGCCACAACGTCAAGACGACCTCCTGGATCACGGTCGTGCTCATCATCGTGGGCAGCGTCCTGCTCGGCTTCGCGCTGCCGTTGCACTCGCTGGCGCTGGCGATCGGCGGCGGCGTGGTGCTGCTCGCGGGCCTGGTGACGGGCGTGGCGTACCGGATCCTGGACGACGCGTACTAGGCCGTGTGCCGCTCGATCAAGACCCTTCGGCCGCCGATGGCGCCGGAGGTGACGGACGCCGACGTGCAGGCGGCGGCCCTGCAGTACGTCCGGAAGATCGCCGGCATGCGCGCCCCCTCGGCGGCCAACACCGAGGCCTTCGACGCGGCCGTCTCGGCGGTGGCGGAGAGCACCCAGCAGCTGCTCGACGCCCTGGTGCTGCGCCGCTAGCGGCGCTCCCTGGCCCAGCGACGCATCGTCTCGATCCGGTCCTGGAGCTGCTGGGCGGTGGCCTGCGCTGACGGCGGTCCGCCGCAGGCGGCGCGCAGCTCGGCGTGGATCACCCCGTGCTGCTTGTTGGTGCGGTGGTGCCAGGCACCGACGAGCCCGTTGAGCTCCTTGCGCAGGCCCGACAGGACCTCGAACGCGGTCTTCTCCCGCTCGACCGGCGGCGGCGCCACCGGCGTGTTCTTGAGCTGCTTGGCCTGGTGCTGCTGCAGGAGCACCGCGACCTGCTCCGGTGCCAGCAGCCCGGGCAGGCCCAGGAAGTCCTGCTCGTCCTCGGAGCCCACGGCCGCGCCGGTGCCGTACTCGCCGCCGTCGTAGATGACCCGGTCGAGGTGCGCCGACGCCTGGAGGGCCACGAACCCGTCCTCGTCCTCACCCTCCTTCTCGGTGCGGTTGGCGGCCGCCATCAGCTCGTCGGCCAGGAACTGCTCCTTCGCCGGCCCGTCGAGGGCGTGGTCACGCTCGAGCTCCATCTCGGCGGCGAGGGCCAGCAGCACCGGCACGGACGGCACGAAGACCGACGCCGTCTCCCCCGGCCGGCGGTTGCGGACGAAGCGTCCGACAGCCTGCGCGAAGAACAGCGGCGTCTGGATGCCGGTGCCGTAGACGCCGACCGCGAGCCGCGGGATGTCGACGCCCTCCGACACCATCCGCACCGCGACCAGCCAGCGCTCGTCGGAGTCCTCGAAGGCACCGATCTTCTTTGACGCCGTCGGGTCGTCGGACAGCACGACGACCGGCTGACGGCCGGTGATGCCCTGCAACAGCTCGGCGTAGAGCTTGGCGTTCTTGTGGTCGCTGGCGATCACCATGCCGCCCGCGTCGGGCATGCCGCGGCGCACCTGGGTGAGCCGCTGGTCGGCGGCGGCGAGCACGGCGGGCATCCAGTCGCCGTGCGGGTCGAGCGCCGTCCGCCAGGCGTGCGCGGTCTGCTCGGCCGTCAACGGCTCGCCGAGGGTGGCGCTGATCTCCTCGCCGGCGCGGGTGCGCCAGGTCGCCGTACCGGAGTAGGCCATGAACAGCACCGGCCGCACGACGCCGTCGCGCAGCGCGTCGGCGTAGCCGTAGGAGTGGTCGCTGGCCGACCGGGTGATGCCGTCGCTGCCGCGCTCGTAGCGCACGAATGGGATCGGGTTGGTGTCGGACCGGAACGGCGTCCCGGTGAGGGACAGCCGCCGGGTGGCCGGCTCGAAGGCCTCCCGCACCGCGTCGCCCCAGGACAGCGCGTCGCCGGCGTGGTGCACCTCGTCGAGGATCACCAGCGTGCGGCGGCGCTCGGTGCGGGCCCGGTGCAGCAGCGGGTGGGCGGCCACGCCGGCGTAGGTGACCGCGACGCCGTGGTAGTCGGCGCTGGTGGTGCCCATGGCATTCTTGAACCCGGGGTCGAGCATGATCCCGACCCGGGCGGCCGCCAGTGCCCACTGGGTCTTGAGGTGCTCGGTGGGGGCCACCACGGTGACCGCCTGCACGGCGCCGCTGGCGAGCAGCTCGGAGGCGATCCGCAGCGCGAAGGTGGTCTTGCCGGCGCCGGGCGTGGCGACGGCCAGGAAGTCCCGCGGGTTGGTGCGGAGGTAGGTCACGAGGGCACTGCGCTGCCAGGCCCGGAGGGGCGCGGTGCTGGGTGCCTCAGAAGCTTCTTGCGGGGCTGTCACAGGCTGCTTTCGATCGTGCTGACGCTTGGCGGTCGACCCGTGGGGAAGGGCGGGCCTCGGTCCACACGGACCCGATGACACTAGGCGAGGCCGGTGACAGGACCGCGTCGGCACGCCGCGTCATCGCGGCGAAACACGGCGGAGGCACCATGCCGGCATGGCCCCCGAGCAGGTCCGCCGCTCGTCCCGGGTCGTGCACGGCTACCGCCGGTCCTACCTGCTTGCGGGGCCGCGGATCGGCACCGCCCCGGTGCTCTGGCTGGTCCACGGCATCGGCGACTCGTCGCGTACCTGGGAGCAGGTCGTGCCGCTGCTGGCGCGCACCCACACGGTGGTGGCGCCGGACCTGCTCGGCCACGGCGAGTCCGACAAGCCGCGGGCCGACTACTCGATCGGCGGCTTCGCCAACGGCATCCGCGACCTCATGGTGGTCCTGGGCATCCCGTCCGCCACCGTGGTCGGGCACAGCCTCGGCGGCGGCGTGGCGCTGCAGTTCGCCTACCAGTACCCGGAGCGGGTCGAGCGCCTCGTCCTCGTGGCGTCCGGTGGGCTCGGGGCCGAGGTGCACCCGGTGCTGCGGGCCGCGGCGCTGCCGGGGGCCTCCACCGCCATCGGGCTGTCGGGCCACCCGACGTTCCGCCGTCCGGTGATGGGGGCCTCCCGCTGCCTGGCCCGGTTGGGCCTGCTCGACCGCAGCGACGTCGAGGAGGTCGCCCAGGTCTGGGAGGCGCTGCGCGACCGGTCCACCCGGGCCGCGTTCCTGCGCACGCTGCGGGCCGTCGTGGACGTGCGCGGCCAGTCGGTGACCAGCCGCGACCGGCTCTACCTGACGGCGGCCATCCCCACCCTGCTGGTGTGGGGGCAGCGCGACCCGATCCTGCCCGTGCAGCACGCCCGCGCCGCCGCGGACGCCCTGCCCGGGGCCCGGCTCGAGGTGGTCGCCCGGGCCGGTCACCTGCCGCACAAGACCTGCCCGCAGGGCTTCTGCGACTCGCTGCTGACGTTCGTGGGGAGCACCACGGCCGCCCACCACGACCCGGCCGTGTGGCGCCGTCTGCTGCTCGGCGATGACGCGGGCGAAGCCGGCTTGTCCGCTTTGTCCACTGGCTGATCTTGAAGCGGCGGGCGGGTTAGATCCCTTGCTTTTCAGGGCATGTCGTGGTCAGGCACCAACCAGGTGCGTTCGCTCGACGAAGGAGTTCCCCGTGATCGCGCTCGGTCTGATCCTGCTCATCATTGGTGCCCTCGTGGCCAAGCTCTCGGTGCTCTTCACGATCGGGCTCGTGCTGCTGCTCGTCGGCCTGGTCCTGAACTTCGTGCCGATGGGCGGCAACCGCCGCAGGGTCTGGTAGACCCGCTCAGACCTCGAAGGCCGGCCCCGCTGCGGGGCCGGCCTTCCGGCTGTCAGGGCTCGGTGACGAAGTCGATGAGGCGCTCGACGGACTGCAGCAACGGCACCTCGATGTCGGCGTAGCTGTCGACGGCGGCGAGCACCCGCTTCCAGCCCTCCCAGCTCTCGCCCCACCCCAGAGCGGCGCAGACGCCCTCCTTCCAGGGCCGGCCCTTGGGCACCTCCGGCCAGGCCGCGATGCCGACGGCCCTGGGCTTCACGGCCTGCCAGACGTCGACGTACGGATGGCCGGTGACCAGGACGTGCGGGTTGGTGACCTTCGCCACCACCCGGCTCTCCTTGCTGCCAACCACCAGGTGGTCGACGAGCACCCCGAGCCGCTGCTCCCGACTGGGACGGAACTGCTGCACCAGCGTCGGCAGGTCGTCGACGCCGTCGAGCGGCTCGACCACCACGCCCTCGACCCGCAGGTCGTGGCCCCAGACCCGCTCGACCAGCTCGGCGTCGTGCTTGCCCTCGACCCAGATCCGGCTCCCCCGCGCCACCCGGGCGGTGAGCCCCTCCACCGCGATCGA